>CALDHQ010000724.1 GCA_937894055.1 uncultured Polymorphobacter sp. | reverse complement strand
TGACCAGCTCACGCTGGATGGCGGCACCTTGCAGACCACGGCCACCTTGACGATCGCAAGCACACGCCGCATCACGGTGGGAGCCTCCGGTGGCACGTTTGACACTGCCGCGACGACAACGGCGACCGCAATCGCCGCCCAGGCCAGACGCGATTGAATATAGCCCGGCGACAGCAGCCCGGCCATGACATCGAGCGGCACGCGTCCGGGCAGCACATCGGCGCCGCCGATGCTGAAGTTGCTGCTGCCATAGGGCGAGCCATAGACCAGTGGCCGGACGAAGCCGGGAAAGTCGTACATGTTCGCGCGGAAGCTCGGTGTCATTTTGGCCGCCGCCGCGGGCACCGCAATCGAGGCCAGCCAGCTACACAGGTAGAGGAAATCGCCCAGCGCGCGCCGCGTCCACGGCATCGCGTCGAACAGCATGTGGAGCGCGGCAAGGCCCATCAGCGTCGGTGCCGCGACCAGCCAGAGCGCGAACGATATCTGCCAATAGCGCACCGGTTCGGCATCGATCATCAGATAGCCGAGCAGCCAGCCGGCAAGGTTGAGCGCGGCGAGCACGGTAAACAGCACTGCGACATCGGCGCCGTAGCGCCCGAGCATGATGGCAATGCGCGAGGCGGGGCTGACCTCCTCGATTTGCCAGGGCTGGCGCCGGTTGGTGTTCGACCGCAGGTAGATGAAGGCGAGCGGCATCAGCAGCGTCGTCAGCACCACCCCGAGCGAGATGCCGAGCATCGCCGACGTCAGCACCGGATAGTGGTCGCCGATGGCGATATCGATGGCCGAGCCGTCATCGCGCGACACGAAGAACCGCGCGCCGATCGGGCCAGCAATCAGCAGAAGCCACAGCCCCCAGCTGCGCGAATAGCGCTTGAGCGACGTGACCAGCGACGACTGCGCGACCGCCGTGGCATTCATGCCGGTAGCACCGCGCCGCCATCGACGCGCAGCACCTGCACCGCGTGCGGCGCCAGTTCGTCGGACAGATGCGTGGTCATCACCACCACCGCCTCGCGGGCGCGGTCGACGATCAGCGCACCGAGCTTGCGCGCGGTTTCGCCGTCGAGTTCGGCGGTGGGTTCGTCGAGTGCCAGCAGTTGCGGTTGGCCGAGCAGCGCCTGCACGAAGATCAGCCGCCGCCGCATGCCGCCCGAGTAGCTGGCGATGCGGCCATTGACGTCGGCGTGCAGCCCGACGGCATCGGCGAGCCCGAGGAACTGTGCATCGGCGGTGCCGAGGTCGAGGCCCTTGAGGCTGGCCATGTGGCGCGCGAATTCGCGGGCGGTCAGGTCATCGGGCAGGTCGACGGCTTGCGGTGCATAGCCGAGCGTGGCGCGCAGTGTCGCGCGGGCCGCGGGCAGTGCGGCGCCGTCCCAGGTGATGGTGCCGCGGTCGGGGCGTTCGGCGGTGGCGAGCAGGCGCAGCAACGTCGATTTGCCCGCACCGCTGGGGCCGACGAGCAAGGTCAGCCCGACGGGGAAGGTCAGGCTGACGCCGTTCAGAACTGCCTTGCGGCCATAGGATTTCGAAACATTGTCGAGCGAAAGAAGCGCCATGAACTGCGTGCCACCTGTTGTTGTCGCAGGTGTATTGCATAAATAATACGGTTAAGGCAAGTCAGCTTTCGGCCCAGCGCCGCACGAGGTTGTGGTAGATGCCGGTCAGCCGCACGACATGCGCGTCGTCGATGCCCTGCGTGCTGCCAAGCTGCTGGATGGTCTGGTCGAGGTCGAACAGCATGGCGCGCGCGCTGTCGTCGCGGACCATCGACTGGACCCAGAAAAAGCTCGCCAGCCGCACGCCGCGCGACACCGGCGTGACACGGTGCAGGCTCGACGCCGGATAAAGGATCATGTCGCCGGCTTCGAGTTTGATCGCCTGCACGCCGAAGGCATCGTCGATCAGCAGCTCGCCGCCGTCGTAGCTGTCGGGGTTGGACAGGAACAGTGTTGCCGACAGGTCGGTGCGCAGCTTGATCGAGGTGCCGGGGACGGGGCGGATGGCGTTATCGACGTGGGTGCCGAACGACTGGCCGGGGCCGTAGCGGTTGAACAGCGGCGGGAAGGTGCGGTGCGGCAGCGCCGCCGACACGAACAGCGGCGCCGCGCCGAGCGCATCGAGGATGCGGTCACCCCAAGCCTGCGCCACCGGCGACGATGCGGGCAGTTGGGCGTTGTGCTTGACGGTGCGCGACTGTGCGCCCGCAGTGGCGCGGCCGTCGGCCCAGTCGGCGCCTTCGAGATCGGCGACGCAGGCGGCGACCTGCGCGGGCGACAGCACATTGGGAACGGCGAGCAGCATGGCGCGGTCCTTTGCGGCTAAAGATTGACGCGCAACGTCACCAGCAGCGACCGGCCCGGCGCGACATAGGCGAACGGCGTGGCACTGCGGTAGATTGCGTCATAGTAGATCTGGTCGGTGAGGTTGAGCAGGTTGGCCTGGACCTCGACCTTGGGGCTGAA
>CALDHQ010000723.1 GCA_937894055.1 uncultured Polymorphobacter sp. | reverse complement strand
CCCCAAAACCCCAAAACCCCAGGAAGATGATATAATTAATAAAGATGAAAGTTTGGTGGGGCGTGAGCGCTGGCATCAATGTTGGAATATGTTTCGCCTTCTTCCACTACTTCGCGCGGTCCTGGATCGTGGACGAGGCGGGGGAGAAGGTCCGCGACGCCGCGCAGGAGGCCGGGTTCCTCCGCTGCCGCCCGGGCGGCGACGTCGAGCTGGTCCTCGCGCACTCCTCCGGCGTCTCGGAGATCTGGTACGGCAAGGCCGGCGACGGCAAGCTCGAGATGCACACGGCCGGCGTGGCCTACACCGAGTCGGCGAAGCACGTCGAGGGCGGCAAGCGCCTCTACGGCAACGTCGAGGGCGACCTCCTCTACGCCTACGACATGGCCGCGGTCGGGCAGATCATGAACCAGACCCCGGTGAACGACGCGGTCATCCGCCACTGGAAGGAGAAGGCCGGCAGCCGCCAGACCGTGGTGTTCTGCTCGACCGTTGAGCACGCTGCCACGGTCACCGCCGCTTTCAACGCCGCCGGCACCAGCGCATCAAGCCGGCGCTTGCCCGACAGCAACGGCCGCAGCCATTCGTCGAGGCTGGCGAGCAATGCCGAATCCGACAGGTCGGGGAACCGCGTATCACCCTGCCCGCGCACAAACGCGATACGTGCGCGCAGCGCTGCAGCTTCGTCATCCCACGGCAACATCTGCAGGCCAGCGCCGACAACAGCAGCAACCAGCGCGTCGGCAATCAGCGCCGCATCGGGATTATCGAGCGGTCGCCGTGCCAGCACAATCGCGCCGAGCGCTTCGACGGTCTCGGCCACAACCGCGCCGCGATCGGCATCATAGTCGAGACGGGTTTCGCGCGTGATGCGATCGCCAAGTAGCGCATCGACGCTGGTGCGCGTCAGTGCCGCGCCGGCGATCAGACGTGCGCCGTCAGCACTGCCGCTGGCATCGGCGACGGCCAGCCATTCGGTACGCGCGAGCGCATCCGAACCGACAACGCGCACCGCGCGACCATTGGACATCAGGAACATTGCTTCCGAACTGTCGCGACGCCGTGCGGCGCGGTCGGGATAGCCGAGCGCGATGGCCGCACCGACGGCGTCTTCGCGTATGGCGTCGGGTTGCTGCTGCACCAGCCGCGCCCAATGTGCCGCCATGCGCCGCGCCGCGTTCGCCCGCGGGCCACGGTCGCGCCCCCAGTGCCGCCGCCGCGTTTCCAGATCGGCATCATTGCCACCGAGCCCGCGTTCGCCGAGCAGCACCGCAACCTCGGCAGCGACGCCCGCCAGTTCGTGGTCGGCCGCACGCACCAGCATGTGCGCCATGCGCGGCGGCATCGGCAATTTCGCAATCCGCTGGCCATGCGGAGTCGGGCGGCCGTCGGCATCGATGGCGCCGAGCCCGCTCAATGTCGTGCGTGCTTCGGCAAGCGCCGGCACCGGCGGCGCGTCAAGCCAATGCAATGTTGCCGGGTCGGCGACACCCCAGCACGCAAGATCGAGCGTCAGCCCGGTCAAATCCGATTCGAGGATTTCAGGTGGATCGAACAGCGGCAGGCCGCCAGTCGCGGCCTTCTCCCAAAGTCGCCACGCCACGCCCGGCGCGGTGCGCCCTGCCCGGCCAGCGCGCTGGGTCACCGAAGATTGCGCGGCGCGTTCGGTGACGAGCTGCGTCAGCCCCGTTGCGCGGTCGAAGCGCGGACGCCTTGCCAGGCCGGAGTCGATGACAACGCGCACCCCGTCGATGGTCAGGCTGGTCTCGGCGATACTGCTCGCCAGCACGACCTTGCGCGCGCCACCGCGTGCCGGTGCAATAGCGGCGCGCTGCGCCGCGGGATCGATGGCGCCGTAAAGTCTGTGGAGCTCGACGCCCGCCGGCAACGCCAGTCGCTCGGCCGTGCGCTCGATTTCGCCAGCGCCGGGCAGGAACGCCAGGATGCTGCCGGTCTCGTCGGCCAGCGCACGGTGGACGGCGCGCGCCATCGCATCCTCGATACGTTCACGCGGATCACGACCAAGGTAGAGCAGGTCAACCGGATAGGCCCGCCCCGCCGACTCGATCACCGGCGCATCAAGCAGTGCGGCATAGCGCGCGCCG
>CALDHQ010000722.1 GCA_937894055.1 uncultured Polymorphobacter sp. | reverse complement strand
GCTGATCGGCGGCGCGTTCGAAGCCAGCGAACTCGATGCCAAGCGGGCGATTAATCAGGCGACGGAGCTCGCCGTTGCCGCCTAGCGCTTTTCAGCGGCGCGGTCGGCGGCGTTGACCGCCGCGCTGCGCTTGGCAGCGAGGACGGGCGTGCAGTCGGTGTTCTTCTCCTCGCCGAAATCGACGAACGCGACGATCGCCGCGAGCGGTGTCAGCGCGACGCCGAGCGCGACCCCGGCGAGCGCGCGGCCAACCAGTTCCTTTGATACCGGGTTGATCGTCGGTGCTGCGAAATAGCCGCCAATGGCGATCGGCGACTGGCCCGAGAACAGGCTGAACTCCTTCGAATCGCCCTCGACCGCAAACCGCAGCGATTCGTCGGCGAAGTTGAACTGGCCCTTGCCGCGGAAGATGGCGCGATTGGTATCGAAGAAGATCGGGTCGGCGGTGGCGATGCCGTCCTTGACGGTGAAAGCGATCAGCCCGCAGCGGATGCTGGTCGGCTTCTTGAGCTTGCCCTTGAAAAACGCCGCGATGAAGTTTTGCAGGTCGAGCTTGGCAAGCTGGATGTTGCGCACCCACAGCGTGCCGCTGGGGAACACCAGCGCGATGCGGCCGTTCGAGCTGGCGAGCGATTTGTGGACGGTGTCGCCGTAGCCGCGCAGTTGCAGCCGGCCGCGCATGGTGGCGGTGGTGCCGCTGTTTTCGACGTCGAACGACGTCAGCAGCCGGCCGAGCGCGACCTGGCTCAGGCGAATGTCATAGTCGGTGACGACAGGTTTGACGCGCGCGTTGAGCGTGATTGTCGAGGTCAGCCGGCCGCCCGACAGGTCGAACGCGATGGGCGCCAGCGTCAGCTTGCGGTCATCGAGCGTCAGGTCGGTTTCGAGCTTGGTGATGGGCGCATTGCCAGTGCGGACGCGCGCGGCGGTATAGACGATGTGCGCATCGAACCCGGCCAGGCCATCGATGGCCAGCGGCGCGTCGGGCAGCACGGTCGGGTGACCGCGCTTGACGGTAATCAGCCCCTTGCCGCCCTTGGCGTCGATTGCGGCGGGGGAGTAGCCGAGCCACCGCCCGACATCGAGCACGTCGAGCGTCTGGCTCGACAGTACACCGTCGAGCCGCAGGCGCGCCGCGTTACGCGCAATGGTCAGCTTGCCGGTAATGTCGCTGTCGCCGAAGCGCCCGGCGATGCGCGTGAAGCGGAATTCGCTGCCCGACTTGGTCAGATCGCCGGCGATTCGATAGGGGCGCGTGGCGGGCACGGTGATGCCGAGCACGCCCAGCTCGCCCATCTTGCGCCACAGGTCCATCGGGAAGCGGTCGCTGGCGTCGATCTCGGCGGCACGCGGCGCGATCTCGGCCTGCGCGAACGCGTGCACTGCATCGCGCAGCGCGTCGATGTCCTCGCCGAGCTGGAAGTCGAGTCCGGGCAGTTGGCTCATGGCAGTCTCCTGGGGGTGTCTGAACGAAGGGCAGGTCAGCCGCGCACGTCGGCGCGGCCGCTGATGGTCATCATGGTGGCGCTCATCGTCGCCACCAGCTGCGGCCGGCCGTCGGCGCCGATCTACGAGCAGCTGCTGCGGCGCGGCGTGATGCGCCGCCCGTGACCGCAGCC
>CALDHQ010000721.1 GCA_937894055.1 uncultured Polymorphobacter sp. | reverse complement strand
CGATGTGGCACCTCGTCCATGCGCTGGGCTACAGAACTCAATGGCAGGAGGAACGGGGTGAGGGATGGATTGTGAACGTTGCTGACATTGCAGGTGCCGGGGTTCGGAGCCTCCGTCTTTTCCAGTTCCCCGGCCCGGGCGGCGGAGCCGGGAGCACCGGTGGACCAGAGGGGAATGGATGCGGGAAGCTCAGCCGCGCCGCTGATAAAAACTGGTAGGGCGCAGCAGGCGAGGAGGAGGAGACGGCGGGCGACCCGTCCGGCGCGATGCTGTTCCCGCTGACCGACCCCGGCGACTGGCTGACGGACCCGGGCGTGCCATCGCCCGCCGCGCTCGTCCGCGCGTACGTGGACGCGACGGGCGACGTGCAGACCGCCGCGGTCGTCGGCGTCTACCTCCTCCGCGCCGCGCAGCAGCGCGGCGATGTCGACGTAGGCGCGGTTGTCCTCGACGGCGGGCGGCGCGTCCATGACGATGAGGCTGCCGTCGGCACCCTGGACGCGGAAATAGCGCCGGAACGACGCGTCACCGGCAAGCGGCAGAATCTGCGCACCCGCCCAGCCGTTGGCGGCGAGGAACGCGGGAGCCGAAGCTGGTGGAATCATATGCGGGGCCATCGCCCCTCCCAAGACGGCGGCACCGAAACTGTCAAGCGCCGCGTCGCCTCACCGGCGCCATCGATGCTGATTCGCAGTGCGTCGTGCGGCAACATTGCGCCCAGGCGCTCGGGCCATTCGATCAGCGTCACCTGGTCGTCATAGGCTTCATCGAGGCCGAGTGCCGCGGCTTCGTCCGGCGTGTCGAGCCGGTACAGGTCGACATGCCAGACCGGCGGCACAGTGTCATAGGGCTGGACCAGCGTGAAGGTCGGGCTCGGCACATCGCCCTGATAGCCCAGCCCGCGCAGGAAACCGCGGGCAAAACAGGATTTTCCGGCACCGAGATCGCCCGACAACGCCAGAATATCGCCGACCCGCGCCTGTGCGGCCACACGCGCGGCAAAGTCGGCAAGCGCTTCGGGGGAGTTGAATATCACGCTGCCCATCTGCAACATTGTGGCCGCGCCGCGCCAGTGGAAACGATGCTGCTTGCCGGCCCACACAAGCAAAACCGGCGCTCGACGGCGACAGGTGGCTTCCATCGGGCCCATAAACCGCTACCAACGCACGTTGGACGTATAATCCTTGGGAGCCATCAATGCAGTTTGACGACGTAATTCTCGGCCGCCGCAGTATCCGCGGTTACAAGCCCGATCCGGTGCCACGGGCGCTGATCGAAGAAATCATTGCGCTCGCCATGCGCGCCCCGTCGTCGATGAACACCCAGCCGTGGAATTTCACCGTGGTCACCGGTGAACCGCTCGACCGCATCCGTGCCGGCAACACCGAACGCAACATCGCCGGTATTCCGCACAGCCGCGAGTTTCGCACCGGTCAGGCGTTTGCCGGGGTCCATCGCGACCGGCAGGTTGGCGTCGCCAAGCAGTTGTTCGCGGCGATGGATATTGCGCGCGACGACAAGGAAAAGCGCACCGACTGGGTGCTGCGCGGATTCCGGCAGTTCGACGCGCCGGTGTGCGTGATCATCACCTATGACCGCGTGCTCGACGGCAGCGACGATACGCCGTTCGATTGCGGTGCGGTGGCGACTGCGCTGGTCAATGCGGCGTGGTCGCGCGGGCTGGGGGCTGTCATCAACAGCCAGGGTATCATGCAGTCGCCGGTGGTGCGCGAACACGCCGGCATCGCTGACGACCAGATCATCATGAAGAGCATTGCGCTCGGCTGGCCCGACGAGAGCTTCCCGGCCAATGCGGTCTATTCGGAACGCAAGTCGGTCGACGAAGCCACGAACTTCGTCGGCTTCGACTAGACTCAAAAAGGCCCCCCGGTTTGCACCGGGGGGCCCTTCAAATCGCTTAGTAGCGGTAGTGGTCGGGCTTGAACGGGCCGGTCTGCGCGACGCCGATATAGCCTGCCTGCTTGTCGGTCAGCTTGGTCAGCTTGACGCCAAGCTTTTCGAGGTGAAGCATCGCGACCTTCTCGTCGAGGTGCTTGGGCAGCACATAGACCTGGTTCTGGTACTGCTCCGACTTGGTCCACAATTCGATCTGCGCCAGCACCTGGTTGGTGAAGCTGGCGGACATGACGAACGACGGGTGGCCGGTGGCGCAACCGAGGTTCACCAGACGGCCCTTGGCGAGCACGATGATCTGGTTGCCTTCGGGGAATTCGACGATGTCGGTGCCCGGCTTGACTTCGGTCCACTTGTAGTTCGACAGCGCGGCGATCTGGATCTCGCTGTCGAAGTGGCCGATGTTGCAGACGATGGCGTTCGACTTCATCGACTTCATGTGCTCGGCCGTGATGACATCGGCGTTGCCGGTGGCGGTGCAGAAGATGTCGGCGCGCTTGACGGCGTCTTCCATCGTCACGACTTCAAAGCCTTCCATCGCCGCCTGCAGCGCGCAGATCGGATCGATTTCGGTGACCATGACGCGCGCGCCGCCGTTGCGCAGCGACTGTGCCGAACCCTTGCCGACATCGCCGAAGCCGGCGACGCAGGCGACCTTGCCGGCCAGCATGACGTCGGTGGCGCGGCGGATGGCGTCGACCAGCGATTCCTTGCAGCCATACAAGTTGTCGAACTTCGACTTGGTGACGCTGTCGTTGACGTTGATCGCCGGGAACGGCAGCTTGCCGTCCTTGGCGATCTGATACAGGCGGTGGACGCCGGTGGTGGTTTCTTCCGACACGCCCTTGATGTGCGCGACCGACATGGTGAGGTAGCCGGGCTTCGCCTTGATGAACGCCTTGAGCGCGCGCTGGAATTCGACTTCTTCTTCGTTCGCCGGCTCGGGCATCGTGTCGCCGGCTTCGAGGCGCTCGCCCCACAGCGCGAACATCGTCGCGTCGCCGCCGTCATCGAGGATCATGTTGGCGGTCTTGTCGCCCCAGTCGAAGATGCTGCCGACATAGTCCCAATAGTCCGCGAGGCTTTCGCCCTTGATCGCGAACACCGGGATACCGGCGGCGGCGATGGCGGCGGCGGCATGGTCCTGCGTCGAGAAGATGTTGCACGTCGCCCAGCGCACTTCTGCACCGAGCGCGGTCAGCGTTTCGATGAGCACGGCGGTCTGGATGGTCATGTGCAGCGAACCGGTGATGCGCGCGCCCTTCAGCGGCTTCGACGCGCCGAATTCGGCACGCAGCGCCATCAGGCCGGGCATTTCGGTTTCGGCGATGTTGATTTCGCGGCGGCCGAAGTCGGCGAGGCCGATGTCGGCAATGACGTAATCGGTGAGCGGGGTGTTCGACTGGGTCGCCATGGGGCGCACTCCTGAGAATGGTTTGGGATGCGCCCGCATAGGGGCAAGGGCCTCGCAGAGCAAGTATAAAGATATCTTTATATGATTTTGGGCGCCGATTTCCGGACAGCGCCTTGCGCGCTAGGGCGTCAGCCGTCGTTTGGCCATTGGCGGCGTCTCGCCGTTATTGACGCTGCGACCCCAGCCGATGAGCGCGCGCATGGCGAGGCCATCGGCGTCGGCCGGCTGGCGGTAGAACAGCGCCAGCCGGGCGTTGTCAGCACAGCCGGCGGGGGTGCAGAAGTAGTGCAGCAGGGCTGCGGCGCGAATCTGGCCCTTCGGCGTCACCACCATGGCGCCTTTCTCGGGGCAGCTGTGGGCGCGGCAGGCGGCGAACAGCAGGTTGCCGTCCTTGAGCCGCAGCGGTGCGTCGGGCGGTCCGCCCAGCGCTTCGCGTGCCTGCTTCCAGACGAGCGTGTTGGGCATCAGATAATCGCCGCGCGCCTTGCCGAAGAAGGTTTTGAGCGCCGCCTCGGTACCCGGCGCCCACATCAGCTCGTTGGTGGTGCGACATGCGGCCGGCTGCGCCATGCTGCACGCCGGGGTCGCGGCGGCGAGCAGCAGCGCCAGCAGAATCATCCTAGCAGTGCCTGCGTTGCTGCGGCGACGCGCGCATCGCCCGCTGCGATCACCCGGCCGTCGCTGCCCTGCCGCAGCGGTGCGCCGGTCCAATCGGTCATCACGCCGCCGGCACCGGTGACGACGGGCACCAGCGCCGCCCAGTCGTGAATCTTCAGCCCCGATTCGACGACCAGATCGAGATGCCCCGAAGCAACGAGGCCGTAGTTATGGCAGTCGCCGCCGAACAGGCTGTCGGCCACCTGAGCGCGCAGCGCATCGACGCGCGGCATATCGGCGGCATCGAACAGGAACGGTCCGGTGGTACCGAGGCGGGCAGCGCCCAAAGCTTCACAGGCGCGGACATGGGCGCGCGCGCCATTGAGAGTCGTCGGGTGGTCGACGCCGCCGACCCAGCGGTCACCGATGATGCATTGATCGATGATGCCGAGCACCGGCACGCCGTCTTCCATCAGCGCGATCAGCGTCCCGAAGATCGGCCGGCCGGCGACAAAGGCGCGGGTGCCGTCGATCGGGTCGAGCACCCAGACGCGCGCGTTGTCCGGGCGGTCGTCGCCATATTCCTCGCCGATGACGCCGTCAGTCGGACGGTGATGCGCGAGCAGCGCGCGGATGGCGGCCTCGCCCTCGCGATCCGCGATGGTGACGGGAGAGAAATCCTCCTTGGTTTCAACGAGGAACGGCCGCCGAAACCATGGCCGGATGGCCGCGCCGGCGGCGTCGGCAAGCGCATGGGCGAGGCTGATGTCATCGGGGGTCAAAGCCCAAGCTCCTTCAAGATCGCAGCGCGGTCGGCATCGAGCGCCGGCGCGCCCGGCCGCGTTACCGGGTCGTCATGCCCCGAAATCTTGACCGGATTACCCGCCGCGAGCAGCGGCGTACCGTCGGGATAGGCGGCGTGGATCGCCATGTTGCGGGCGCGCGTCTGCGGATAGTCGAGCGCCTGCTGGATATTGTGCAGCGGCCCGCATGGCACGCCCGCGGCATCGAGCAGCGGCAACCAATGCGATGGTGGTGCGTCAGCCAGCCGCGATTCGATGACGTGCGCGACAGCATCGGCATGGTCCGAGCGGGCGCTGTTGCTGGCAAAGCGCGGGTCGTCCTTGAACATGCCGAGGTCGAGCGCGTCGAGCATTGCCTGCCACAGGCCGTCATTGCCGGCCGCGATGACGATATGGCCGCCCTGGCACGCATAGGCGGCAAACGGCGTGATCGACGGATGGCGCGCACCGAGCGGCCCGGGCGACACGCCGGTGACGGCATAGCGCGCGACGGCGTTTTCAAGGATGGCGATCTGGCAATCGAGCATCGCGACATCGACAAACGCGCCGGTGCCGGTCCTTTCGCGCTCGTGCAGCGCCGACAGGATGCCGATGACGGTGAACAGTCCGGCAGTGATATCGCCGACCGAGGTGCCGACGCGGGTCGGCGGTCCACCCGGCCAACCGGTGACCGACATGATGCCGCCCATCGCCTGGACGACCATGTCGTACGCGGCCTTCTGGCTGTCGGGGCCGGTGTGGCCGAAGCCGCTGGCGGCGGCATAGATCAGCTTCGGGTAGCGGGCGTGTAGCGCCTCCCAGCCGAAGCCGAGGCCCGCCATGACGCCGGGGCGATAGTTTTCGACCAGCACGTCGGCGCGCGCCAGCAGCGCCTCGAAAATGGCGCGGTCACCCGCATCCTTGAGGTCGAGCGCAATCGACTGCTTGCCGCGGTTGATGCTGGCGAAATAGGCACTTTCGGGGGCGCCTTCGGCCTTGAACGGCCCGATGTGCCGCGAATCATCACCGCCGTCAGGGCGTTCGACCTTGATGACGCGCGCGCCGAGATCGGACAGCACCATCGTCGCATAGGGCCCCGCGAGCACGCGCGACAAATCGATGATGGTCAGATCGGAAAGCGGGCCGGGTTTGGTCATGTCGACGCTGATAGCGACAATCGCGGGGTGCTGTCATCCCGCGCGTGCGCTGGCGCTCATCGCCTTGGATGCTGCGTATCGAACAGTCGCGCGATGCGCGGGTCGGGCACCACCCACATCAGCGCCGGGATCAGATAGCAGACAAAACCGACCCACGGCGCGACCAGCGTCAACCCGACACCGCTGGCGTAAAAGACTTTCGACAGCTTGCCCTTGATGTCATGGCCGATGGCATCGGCAAGCGTGTGGTCGTCGCCGTTGGCCGCGATGATGGCGCGCTGCAGGATCGTAAAGGCGAACGCCGCGAGCAGCAGGTTGGTGCCGTAAAACATGTCGGGCAGCGGCGCGAAGTGATTCTCGCCCATCCAGCCGGTGGTGAACGGCAGCAGCGACAGCCAGAACAGCAGATGCATGTTCGCCCACATCACTGCGCCGGTCACATGGTGGCAGGCGTGCAGCATGTGATGGTGGTTGTTCCAGTAGATGCCGACATAGATGAAACTGAGCACATAGCTCAGGAACACCGGCCACAGACCTTCGAGCGCCGCCCATTCGGCGCCGTGCGGCACCTTGAGTTCGAGGACCATGATGGTGATGATGATGGCGAGCACGCCGTCGCTGAAGGCTTCGAGCCGGGTCTTGTTCATCGCGTTGGCATCACTGTCGCACCTCAGCGTGCAAATTGCGCGAATCGCGCGCCTGCGGCAAGCTCGACTCTGGCGTCGGCACGGGCGCGGTGGCAGTATCGCCGCAACAGGGAGGTCGCGATGGCTTATACGATTTCGGTGAACGGCACGCCGCAGCAGGTCGATGTCGATGGCGAGATGCCGTTGCTGTGGGTGTTGCGCGAGGTATTCGACCTGCCCGGCACCAAATTCGGCTGCGGCATCGCGCAATGCGGCGCCTGCACCGTCCACCTTGACGGCGTGGCGGTCCGCAGTTGCCAGACGCCGGTATCGAGCATCGGCAAGCGCCACGTCACCACCATCGAAGCCATTGGCGCGACGCCGCACGGCAAGGCGCTGCAGGACGCCTGGGTGGCGGGCGATGTCGCGCAGTGCGGCTATTGCCAGTCCGGGCAGATCATGTCGGCGGCTGCGCTGCTGGCGAGCAAGCCCAAGCCGACCGATGCCGACATCGACGCCGCGATGGCTGGTAACTTGTGCCGCTGCGCCACCTATCCCCGTATCCGCGCGGCGATCCACGCCGCCACGACGGAGGCCTGAGCGATGACGGTGCAAATCAACCGGCGGTCGCTGCTGACCGTGCTCGCCGCCGCCGGTGGCGGGCTGACCCTGGGTTTCGGGCCCGTTGCGCGCGCCTTTGCGGCAGATGCAACCGACGCCAAGCTCAACACCTATGTCACGGTGCATGCCGACGGCAGCGTCACCATCATGGCGCAGAATCCCGAGATCGGGCAGGGCGTCAAAACCTCGATCCCGCAGCTGGTCGCCGAAGAGCTGGATGTCGACTGGAGTGCGGTGACCGTCGAACAGGCGCTGGCCGACACGGCGGTCTACGGCCGCCAGGTCGCCGGCGGCAGCATGGCGACAACGCTGCAATATGACCCGCTGCGCCGCATGGGCGCGACCGCGCGCGCGATGCTGGTCAGCGCCGCTGCGGCGCGCTGGGGCGTGCCGGCGGGCGAATGCACCACCGCCAGCGGCACGGTGCTGCACCCGGCTTCGGGTCGCAAGCTCGGCTACGGCGACGTTGCGGCCGATGCGGCGAAATTGCCGCTGCCCGATCCCGCGAGCATCACGCTCAAGGACCCGGCGAATTTCACCATTATCGGCCAGCCCATGACCGGCGTCGACAACTACAAGCTGGTCACCGGCCAACCACTGTTCGGCATCGATGCTAAGGTGCCGGGCATGGTCTATGCCGCGTATGAAAAATGCCCGGTGTTCGGCGGCACCATCAAGAGTGCCGATCTGACCAAGGCCAAGGCGATCAAGGGCGTCATCGACGTCTATGTCATCACCGGTAGTGGCGACCCTGCGGTCACCGGGCTGAGCGAAGGCGTCGCCATCATCGCCGACAGCTGGTGGACCGCCAACCGCGCCCGCGCGGCACTGGCCATCGTCTGGAACGAAGGGCCGCGTGCCAGTGCGAGCAGCACTGCCATTGCGGCGCAGGCGGCGGCACTCGCCAAACAGCCGCCGCAGCAGAGCATTGTTTCGACGCTCGATACCGACAAGGCGCTGGCGGGCGCCGCCAAGCGTGTCGATGCCGTCTACAGCTACCCGTATCTGGCGCACGCGGCGATGGAGCCGATGAACTGCACTGCGCGTGTCGCCGGCGGCAAGGTCGAGATCTGGGCACCAACGCAGAACCCCGAGCCGGGCCGCGCGCAGGTTGCCAAGGCGCTCGGCGTGCCGCCTGGCAGCATCACCATTCACATGATGCGCTGCGGCGGTGGCTTCGGGCGCCGGCTTGGCAATGATTTCATGGTCGAAGCGGCCGCGATCGCGGCGCGGGCGGGCAAGCCGGTCAAGCTGATCTGGTCGCGAGAGCAGGACATCCAGCAGGCGTTCTACCGGCCGGGCGGCTTTCACAATCTCAGTGGCGGCCTCGATGCCAGCGGCAAGCTGATCGCCTGGCGCAACCATTTTGTCAGCTACGGCGGCGACGGCAAGTTTGCCCGGTCGGCGCAGATTGCGCCCGGCCTGTTTCCCGACGGCTTCGTCGAGAATATTGCCATTGGCGCCTCGTTGATGCCGACGCCGCTCGAGACGGGTCCGTTGCGCGCGCCGGTCAGCAACGCCTTCGGCTTTGTCATGCAGTCGTTTCTCGACGAATTGGCACTCGCGGCCAAAATCGACCCGTTGGCGTTCCGGCAACAGATTCTCGGCAGTCCGCGAATCGTTGGGGACACGTCGAACGGCCACACCGGACTTGATACCGGGCGTACGCGCGCCGTGCTCGATGCTGCCGCCAAGGCGGCGGGCTGGGGCCGCGCCATGGCGCCGCGTTCGGGTCTGGGGATTGCCTTCTACTTCAGCCACCGCGGCTATTTCGCCAGCGTCGCCGAGGTCAAGGTTGCCGATGACGGCACCGTCAAGGTGGTCAAAGTCTGGGTCGCGGGCGATGTCGGGCGCCAGATCGTCAACCCCAGCGGCGCGAACAACCAGATTGTCGGCTCGACGCTCGATGCCATCAACGCGACGCTCAACCAGCAGATCACCGTGGCCAACGGCCGCGTCGAACAAAGCAATTTCGACGACTATCCGCTGTTGCGGATCGCCGATGCGCCACCCGTCGCGGTGGAGATGGTGACCAGTGACAACCCACCGACCGGACTGGGCGAACCCGCCTATCCGCCGGTACCGCCCGCCATCACCAATGCGATTTTCGCGGCGACCGGTGTGCGTGTGCGGTCGTTGCCGGTCGATACGGCGTTGCTCAAAAAGGCCTAGCGGCCGGGTTCGAGCTCGCGGCCGGCGACGCGCGTTGTCGGGCCGCTGTCGAAGTGCGCCGCCGTTGTGGCTGCGCGGACTCTCCTTTGCACCGCTGCCGCAGGGCGCGGGCATCGGGACGGGCAACGAATGCGCTTTGAATTTGCGAGGATGTCTGTGGACACCAAATGGTGCCCGGGGGCGGAATCGAACCACCGACACGGGGATTTTCAATCCCCTGCTCTACCCCTGAGCTACCCGGGCGCAACCGTCGCAAGCGCGGTGCGAGCGGCGGATTTAGTCTTGCCCCTCGCGCTTGTCCAGCCCGATATCATCGGGATCGACAGGTTCACCCGGCAAGGCATAGCCGTCACCCAGCCAATTGAGCAGATCGCGGTCCTGGCAACGCGGCGAACAGAAGGGCGCAAACGCTGCCAGCGTCGGCCGGCGGCAGATCGGGCACTTGGCCTCAGCGGGGGATCGTGGCGACATGTCCGGCCGCGGTAGCGATTGCGGGGTCCGCCTGCAAGCGCACGCGTGCGCCGCAGCGCCGCTCGAGCTCGTCAGTAAGATCGGCGCGCGCTGTCAGCCAGTCGATCACCGCCGGCGCTGCTGTCACCACACGGTCACCCGCGCCGACCGCGCGCTCACCGGCGCGCAGCAGCGCCAGCGCTGCACTGGCGACGGGGGTGGCACGCAGCAACTCGACCAGCGAGGCGCGCAGGCGTGGCCGGACGATTTGGACAAAGCCGAAGCCGTTGACGGCGGTGCGTTCGAACGGCTTGGGCAGCGCCAGGTCGAGCAATTCGCCGATGCGCGTGCGCACAGCCTTGTCGGCAACAGTCGGGAAATCAATGCCGATCGAGCCTGTGATGTCGAAGCAGCAAATCGCGGCGGCGGCGGCATCGGCTGCCGACAGCGCAAGGACTTCGGGTGCCGCCGCCCCGTCGACATCGATCACCGTCATCGCCGGCGTCGGCGAAATTGTCAGCAGACCATGCGAAAACGCTACATGGCCAGTGGTCGCGGCTTCGAGCGTTTCGCTCCAACCGGCATCCTCAAGCCGGTCGAAGCCGTAGCCGGTGGTTTCAGTGACCGGCAGGCCACGCGCGTGCAGTCGCGCCACAAGGTCGGGGCCATGGCTGATTCGCCCCGGCCCGCGCATCGCCCCGGCGCGTACCGCGACCTTTGCGAGCCGCAGTCGCCCGGCTTCGGGAATCGCCTCGCGCACCACCTCGACGCGCACCAGCGCGCCTTCGGTCAATCCTGCCGGAAGCGGTTCGAGCAGCGCTTCGGCGTCACCGGCGAGCACGATACCGCGCACGCCGGGCACGAGGATCTTCGCCAGCCGCGCTGCCCACAGGTCACCGGCACGCAAACCACCGTCATCGCGTTCAACATGCGCCTCGACCACCGTTTCGCCGTCGAGCACCAGTGCGCGCGTTTCACCGATGCCGATTTCGACCAGAGCTGTTTCAGACATCGATACCCGCTCCCGACAGCAGCGCGCGCGTTTCGAACAGCGGCAGCCCGACCACCCCCGACCATGAGCCCTGCACGCGCCGCACCAGCGCTTCGGCGCGGCCCTGGATGGCATAGCCGCCGGCCTTGCCCAGCCCCTCGCCGCTCGCGACATAGGCATCGATTTCGGCCACCGACAGTCGCTTGAAGATCACCGTCGTCGTCGACATCCGATGGTGCGGGTTGCCGGCAGCATCGACGACGCTAACGGCGGTGAGCACATCATGTCGACGCCCCGACACCAGCTCGAGGCAGGCGCGCACCTGCGCTTCCGATTCGGCCTTGGGCAGGATACGCCGCCCGACCGCCACCACCGTATCGGCGCCGAGCACGACTGCGCCCTGGTGACGCTGCGCGACAATCGCCGCCTTGGCCCAGGCCAGTCGCACGGCGTGATCGGCGGGGCGCTCGTTACCAAACACCGATTCGTCGATATCCGCCGCATCGACGGCATCGGCGGTGATGCCGATCTGCGCCAGCAAGGCGACGCGGCGCGGGCTGGCCGAAGCAAGAATCAGACGGGGTGCGCTCATGCGGGGCTTCCTGCGCCAAGCCAATGCACCACCGCGCCATGTGGGTGGGTGCGCGCCAGCAGATATTCGCCGCCGGGCCACAGCGTCAGCCGCAGCGTCGGCGGTGCCTCGGCACTGGCATCATCGAGTTCGAAGCGCAGCCAGGCCAGCGGTGCGGCAGCAGTGGCGGCCGCGCCGGCGTTGGCCATATGGGCAGCGATGCGCGCCTGCGTCGCGGTGGGGAAATATTGATAGGCGATGCTGTGAAACACCACGGTTGCGACACCGTCGCTTGTCGCGATCACCGATTCGACCCAGTCGGCAGCGTCGGCCCTGTCGAGTGCGACGGGGTCGGCAACGAACGCTGCAATCGCGGATTCAAGGCGATGCACGCGCTCGACCTGTTCGGGCCAGACGAACGCCATCAGCTTTTCGCGCGTCGCGGGATCTCGCAGATCGAGTGGATTGAGATCGACGCCACGCCGCGCAACGACCTTGAGTGGCGCTGCTGGCGGCGGTGCACCATCCCATTTTGGCGCCAGCGTCAGCGGTGCATCCGCCCGGCCGAATCGCTGCCCGCCGAGCACATAGCCATAGTCATCGAGCCGCAGGTTCAGCCCGGCGCTGGCCCCGAGTTCGAACAGCGCCACCGGCAATCCGGTCATTTGCGCGATGACCAGCAGCCCCGGCATCAGCACCCCCGATCGCGCGACTTCGTTGGTTTGCGGCGCACTGGCGATCCAGTCGAGCAGCCGATCGTCATGCAGGCCAGCGGCAAGTGCTGCAGCGAGCGCGGCATCGGTCGGCGAAGGATTGGGCGGATAACAAGCGGCGAGCGCGGGCAGGTCACCGCGCCGCGCCAGCGCGTTGAGCCCGCCAACCAGGCGCATCGGCAGCGCATCGGCGAAACCGTCGCCGGGCCAGCCCAATACTGCGCGGCCAGTCGCTGTCGAATCGTCGAGCACGCGCGCCAGCGTGTCGCAGACGCGGCCCACCAGCGGCGCGTCGAGGCGCCGGCACCAATCGCCCTGTTTGGCGAACACCGTGCGCACATCCGCTTCCGCCACATCGACCTCTTTGCCTTGGAATGCCCGTAGTGGCACCCTGATGCTGGACGCGCAACCGCCGCGCGGGTAGAGCCTGCGCCATCATGACCGACGAGATCATCATCGCGCTGCCCAAGGGCCGCATCCTCAAGGAAGCGCTGCCGGTGCTGGCGCGCGTCGGCATCATCCCCGAGCCGGCGTTTTCGGACGAGAACAGCCGCGCGCTCAAGTTCAGCACCAACGTCCCCGGCATCGCGGTGATCCGCGTCCGCGCCTTCGATGTCGCGACGTTTGTTGCACATGGCGCGGCACAGCTCGGCATCGCCGGCAATGACGTGCTGATGGA
>CALDHQ010000720.1 GCA_937894055.1 uncultured Polymorphobacter sp. | reverse complement strand
GGCGCCCACCGGCTACGACCTGCTCGGTGCGATGCCGCTGGGCACCAGTCGCGCTGTCGAGGCGGCGAGGCTGCGTCAAAGCCAGGAAGGCGAGCTCGCCGCCAGCGTCGCCGCGATCGACGGCGTCAGCCATGCCTCGGTGCATCTGGCGGCGGGCGAAACATCGGTGTTCATCCGCGACCGCTCTGAACCCAGCGCGTCGGTATTCGTGACGCTGGCACCTGGCCGCGCGCTCGGCGAGGCACAGGTGCGCGCCATCGTCTATATGGTCGCCTCGTCGATCGCCGGCCTGACACCGGACCGCATCAGCGTCGTCGACCAGTCGGGTGCGCTGCTGTCGGGTGATCCCGGCGCGGGGCTGGCGGGCGAAAGCGGCAAGCAGCTCGCCTATCAGTCGCGCGTCGAGGCGCTCTACCGCCAGCGCATCGTCACCTTGCTCACCCCAATTCTCGGCAGCGGCAATTTTTCGACTGAAGTGTCCGCCGACGTCGATTTCACCCAAACCGAAGCGACGCGCGAAAACTTCGACCGCGAGGGCACTGTCCTGCGCAGCGAGCAGGGCAGCAATAGCAGCGAATCCGCGCCGCCGGCCGCCAAGGGCATCCCCGGCGCGCTGAGCAATTCGGTGCCCGGCACGGCCACGGCCAACGCGACACCGCCCGCCGCCGATGCAGCCGCCGCCGCACCCGTCGCTGGCCCGAAAAGCGAAACCTATGCCCGCAACTTTGAAATCGGCCGTGCGGTATCGGTGACACGCGCCCCCGGTGCGCAAGTGAGGCGCCTGTCGGTTGCGGTCGTCGTACGTGATACCAGCCTCGGCGTGGCGAAAGGCCAGGCGGCACAGATCAACGCGCTGACCGGGCTGGTGCGCAGCGCCATCGGCTTCGATGCGCGTCGCGGGGATGTGGTGACGGTCGCAGGCCGGGCGTTCGCCGCTGCCGCCGATGATGCCGCGGGCAAATGGTATGAAAAGCCCGTCGTCAAGGACAGCGGCGTCGCGATTGCCGCCATCGCCGGGCTGGCGTTGCTGCTGCTGGGTGTCGTGCGGCCGATCCTGCAACGTCGCACCGCGATTGCCCAGGCGCAGGCCGCCGCCGCCGCACAGGGCCAGGTCATCACGCCTGACGGCACGGTGCTGCCGTTCATGGGCATCGACTATAGCGCCAAGCTGACACAGGCGCGCACGCTGGTTGCCGAAGATGTCGGGCGCGCCTCGGCTGTCGTGCGGCAGATGATGCGGGCCGATCCGGCATGACGGTGATGCTGACCGGGGCGCAGAAGTGCGCTGTGCTGCTGCTGCTGCTCGAAGAGGCGGAGGCGGCGGAATTGCTGCAGTCGCTGGGGCCGGAAGAAGTGCGCACCGTCGGCGCGGCGATGATGTCGGTCGCCGAAATCGATCCGCGCGCCATTGATGCCGTGCTCGACGAATTTCTGGTGGCCACGCGCAGCACTGCGTCGCTCGGGCAGGGTGGTGCACAGGTGCGGTCGGTGATGGTGCGCGCGCTCGGCGAAAATCGCGCCGGCAGCGTGCTCGGCCGGCTCGGGCCACCGCTGACGCAGCCGCGCTTTGCGGCGCTCGACTGGGCCGAAGCGCCGGTTATCGCCGCGACCTTGGCGCGTGAACACAGCCAGGCCGCCGCCGTCATTTTGGCGCATCTGCCGCAGGAGACGGCGGCGGCGGTGCTGGCACTGCTACCGCCGGCGCGTCAGCCCGACCTGCTGCTGCGCATTGCCCGGCTCGGGCCGATCAATGGCGCCGCGC
>CALDHQ010000719.1 GCA_937894055.1 uncultured Polymorphobacter sp. | reverse complement strand
CAACAACGAGCGCGCAAATACGCCAAGCTGGTCGTAGACTTCGCGGCTGGGCTCGGCGACGGTCGAAATACGCACCAGAATCCCGTCGGGGATATAGCCGCGCATGCTCTGTGCCAGCTTCATCGAGCGCTGTTGACGTCCGTCAGTCGGCAAGTCGTCACCGATGCGGGTCCAGTACAGGATCGGTTCGATCCGGCTGTCTGATCTGGCAGCCAACTCGCGAACCGGCAGAACCGCGCCGGGTACGAGCTCGACGTCAGCGGCCGCCGACCCAACGATCTGAAAGCCGACGGCGGTATAGCAAACCTCGGGGCGATGGAGCTGCAACTGGTCGTTCTGTGTGGCGCCATAAGCCATGACCAGCATCACCGGCACCATCTCATCCGACTGATACAAGCGCGTCAGCAGCTGGTTATAGAGACGATCAGACAGGCTGCCTTCGGTCTTGGGCAACACAAACGCGCTCGACGGCTGTTGGCTCCATGAGCCGATTTTGAGCGGCACCAGCTTTTCGAGTTGCTTGTCGCCCAGCAAATTCAGCTTGCGCCGCGGCGTCATGGCAAACGCACCCGCGGCGGCAATGGCCATCCCGCCGCTGAGGATTACATCACGCCGCGTGACCATCTTCGCCTCCCAGCCAGCGCCTGACCGGCCGCAACAACGTATCGACAAGGAAAATCAGCAGCAACGCAGAGGTGAAGGTGACCATGCCGGCAAAATTGTGCAGGAAGCCTTGTGCGACCGCATCACCGAAATAATAGGTCAGCAGCACCAGCGCCGTGACGCGCACAACGTTCGCCGTGATCGCAATCGGGATGACCAACATCAGTAGCAGGATGGAGTATCTGGCGCTGCTGTTGTGAAGGATGTAGACATAAAACAGACCGATTGAGATCAGGCTGACCAGCGAGTTCAGGCCGGCACAGGCGTCCTCTACGAGCAGCTGGTACTGGGCGATGTAAATCGTCACGCCAACACGCGCAATCGGATATCCAAGCCATTGCAATGTGGTGGTTACGACCTCCGAAACCAGCTGCTTGAGCGGCAGCGTGATATAGTCGAGCACCCACCCCGGCAGCGGGACCATGAAGCCCAGGTAGAAGATCGGAAACCACAGCGCCTTGAGCACTTCGAAGCCGACATAGGCATAGGCTGTGGCGAGCAGCGCCAGCAACATCGCGGCGACTTCGATGCTGATGAAATCGAACGCCCTGCCAAATATGTAGAGCGGAATTGCGGCCAGCATCATGGCCGTAGCAATCGCCAATGAGCCATGCACAGCCTTGGCACGAATTTCGGGCAGGCGGCGCAGCAGCAGCCAGCTGCCGGTTGCCAGCACGATTGGCCCCTGAACGCCGGCCTCAGTGGTCCACGGCCCCGTCGCCAGCGAATAGAGCGTCGGCAGCACCATCGACAGGCATGCGGCAAGCAGCAGCCCATGGCGAGCGAACAGCCCCGACCAATCGATCGTGCTCAAACGGGCCTTGGTGGCCATGTATCAGAACTCGCTCAGAACCGAACCGATGACTGAGCAACGCGCCGCGGCAAGCTGTTGTGAAAGCGTCGTAATGTCCGAGAAGAACGACTGGTCACGGCGCGCCACGATCAGTGCATATCCGATCGCACCGGCAACCGACAGCGCGTCGGCGCAGGAGTTGGCCGGCGGCGTATCGAACAATGTCACGTCATATTCGCGCAGCAGCGTGTTCATGCCGTCGCGGAAACGCGCACTCGACAACAGTTCCTGCGGCTTCGACACCGGCGGCCCTGCCCCGATGATCGACAGATTCGGCAGCACGTTGGCGTGCACCACACGTTCGGGCCGCGCGACCTGCAGCGACAGATAGCTCGACAGCCCGGCGCCGTTAGGATCGAGGCCT
>CALDHQ010000718.1 GCA_937894055.1 uncultured Polymorphobacter sp. | reverse complement strand
CGGTCGCACCAGGCCAATCTGCAACGGCGCTTCACACGCCACCTCTGCGAGCAGCGAGTCAGACAATGCGGCACGGAACAAGCATGGTGCACCAGCACGATTGTCGATACGCGCGACGTTCCACACGATCGCGGCTTCGAGCAGCGCCGACAGCCGCCCGGCCAGCTCGATTGAACAGAAGTCTGTGGTGTGGATGAAATTGCGGTTGTCGCCGATTGTGCCGATTGATTGTGCCAAAGGGCTGTGCGAAGAGTGACTTCTCGCTCGTGAATTCAGCAGGTTGATATGCGGAATTGCTCGGTGGGGACTATTGTCTCCCCGACCATTCAAACAATCCCAATCGCCACGCCGCCATGATTTGCAGCTTGTAGCTGGTGCCGCCGATGCGGCATGGCAATCGGCATGACCGACACCATTCCCTACACGCAACTGCTGGCCGCTGCCGAAGCGCGCGACGGGCGGCTGCATATCGATATCCCCGCCGATTGGGCGCAGGGCCGCACCGCCTATGGCGGGTTGACGGCGGCGCTGTGTGTCGAGGCGGCGGGGCTGGTGGCGGCCGAGCTGCCGCCGCTGCGGTCGGCGCAGTTCGCGTTTATCGGCCCGGCGGCGGGACAGCTGCACGCGACACCCACCGTACTGCGGCGCGGCAAGTCGGCCACCTACATTGGTGTCGATCTGGCGGGCGACGACGGCATGGCGACGCGGGCGCTGCTGTGTTTCGGTACCGCGCGACCGTCGCGGCTGACCTATGACGCACTGCCCGCGCCCGAGGTACCAGCACCCGAAGCTTGCGCTGAATTCTTCCGTGGCGGCATGGGGCCGGCGTTTGCCGTGCATTTCGAAAGCCGGCTGGCAGGCGGGGCGCGGCCGTTCTCGCCTGCCGAAAAGCCCGAAATGATGTTGTGGATGCGCCACCGCGACATCGGCGCACGCGACAGCGTTTCGGGACTGGTGGCGCTGGCCGATGCCTTGCCGGCAGCGGCGCTGGTGCTGTTCCCCGAACGCGCGCCGTTCAGCACCGCGACCTGGTCGGTCGATTTGCTCGTCGATGCGCCGCACAGCGACAGCGGCTGGTGGCTGCTCCACAGCGTCGCCGACAGCGCCGGCAACGGCTATTCGACACAGGCGATGACGATGTGGAACGACCGCGGTGAAGCGGTGCTGGTCGCCCGCCAGAACGTCGTGGTCTTTATCTGAGGCCGTAGCGGCGGGACTGTGCAAGTCGCGGTCTTCCAGTAGACCCGCGCAATTCCGGGTGTATAGTCACCCCGTTTCATCCCTTTCCCAACAGAAGGCACATAGCAGATGCGTGAAGCTGTCATTGTTTCCTATGCCCGCACCGGGCTGGCGAAGTCGGGTCGCGGCGGGTTCAACATTACCCCGCCGATGACGCTGGGCGCGCATGCCGTGAAGCATGCGGTCGCCAAGTCGGGCGTCGAAGCCGATTTCATCGAAGATTGCTACATGGGCAACAACGCGCACGGCGCCGCCAACATCGGCCGCCAGGTGGCACTGCTCGCCGGCATGCCGGTGACCACCGCGGGCGTGTCGATCAACCGCTTCTGCTCGTCGGGGCTGCAGTCGATCGCGATGGCGGCGAACCACATCCGCGGTGACGGTGCCGATTGCGTCGTTGCCGGCGGCGTCGAAAGCATCTCGATTCCCGGTGGCGGCATGCCGCGCGAGGCGATCGATCCCGAACTGGTCAAGATTGCCCCCGCCATCTTCATGGCGATGATCGACACCGCCGACATCGTCGCCAAGCGCTACGGCGTCAGCCGCGAAGCGCAGGATGCGTTTTCGCTCGAATCGCAGCTGCGCATGGCGGCCGCGCAGCAGGCCGGCCTGTTCAAGGACGAGATCGTCCCGATGGCGACCAAGATGAAGGTCGTCAACAAGGAGACCAAGGAAGAAAGCATCGTCGACGTCACCGTCGACCGCGACGAATGCAACCGCCCCGACACGACACTCGAAGGGCTTGCAAAGCTCCAGCCGGTGATGGGGCCGGGCAATTTCGTCACCGCCGGCAACGCCAGCCAGCTTTCGGACGGTGCCGCCGCGGTGGTGCTGATGGAAGCCAAGGAGGCCGAGCGCCGTGGTCTCGAGCCGCTGGGGCGCTTCGTGTCATGGGCGGCCGCCGGCTGCGAGCCCGACGAAATGGGCATCGGCCCGGTCTTCGCCATCCCCAAGCTGCTC
>CALDHQ010000717.1 GCA_937894055.1 uncultured Polymorphobacter sp. | reverse complement strand
AGCCCGGTGATGCGCATCAGCTCGGCGTAGAACTGCGGCTCGATCGAGCCGAGCGAGATGTACGTGCCGTCGCTGCACTCGAACACGTCGTAGAAGTGGGCGCCGGTGTCGAGCAGGTTGGTGCCGCGCGGCCCGGTGTGCATGGGGTTGCCGCGGGAATCGAGGACCTCACGGCCGATGATCTGCTCGATGGCGCGCGGGCGAATTACGTGTGCGCCATCGCCACCGGTCGCCCCATCGCCTTGCACGGCCTTGTTGCGCAGGCGTTCGACTATTTCGGGCTCGACTGGCAGGCGCATGTCGATATCGATCCGGCGTTCCGCGTGCCGGCGGTGGCGGCGGTCATTGGCGACCCGGCGCCGGCGCTGGCGCAGTTGCGCTGGCGCGCCGATACTTACGGCAAGGATCTGGTCGAAACGCTCGGTGAAGCGGCCGGCGCCGGCACGCATTTGGCCTGACAGCGGGCCGAAACCTGTTATGGACGAATGTCGGTCCGTGTGCCAAACGCTGCCTGATTGCGGCACAACCGATTTTGCCAGCCGGCAGCATGTTCTGGGGTGACAATGGTAAAGCAGTCCAACGACCTGGCGAACGCTGCCAACGCCGGTGCGGCAAGCCCGCCGGCCCCTGATTTCGACGCCAACATGCCCGGTGACGACCATCGCTGGCTCGGCGCGCTGCTCGACAACCTGCGCGCCAAATGGTGGTGGGTCGCGGTGGGCGGCGCGGTGTTCGCGTTGCTGGCGCTGCTTTATCTGTGGAATGCCGATTACGAATACACCGCCAGCTTGCGCGTTTCGGCGACGCAGCCGGCTACCGCGCGGTCGTCGGGGCTCGGCTCGCTGGGCGGGCTGGCCGCAATTGCCGGTGTCGGCGGGCTGTCGGGCGAAACCGCGACGCCGTTCAAGCTGTATGTCGAGGGGCTGCAATCGCGCGCTGTCGCCAAGCGCATGGCCGACAACTCCGAACTGATGCAGACGATTTTCGCGCCGCAATGGGACGCCACGACGAAGCGATGGCGCCAGCCCGCGAGTGCTGCGCGCACTGCCAAGAACGCCGTCTTCGGCGTCCTCGGGTTGCCGGTTTATGCCTGGGAACCGCCGGGGCCAGCGCAGATGCAGCAGTTCCTGGCTGAAAACATCATCATCGACCAGAACATCAAGACGCCGCTGGTCACGATCTCGATCCAGTCGGTTGACCCGGCGTTCGCCGTCAAGTTCCTGACCGAACTCCACCGCGTTTCCGACCAGCTGCTACGCGAGCAATCGCGCGCGCGCACCACATCGAACATCGCCTATCTGACCGACAAGCTCGGCACCGTCAGCATGGCAGAATATCGCCAGGTGCTGTTCGATTCGATTGCCGATCAGGACAAGC
>CALDHQ010000716.1 GCA_937894055.1 uncultured Polymorphobacter sp. | reverse complement strand
GATCGTGGTGTGGGTGATCGCCCGGCTCGTCGAGCTCCTCGCCGGTGACGGTTGGCTCGCCCGGCTCGGTGATGCGGTCGGGTTCGGCGCGTTGTTCACGTGGGCGTGGCTCGAGGTGACGAGCGGCGACGCCCGCGTCCGCCGCGTGCCCCGCGGGCACACCGACGCGCTCGCCCGGACGTTCGACACGCGCGCCGCCGAGTTGACCGAGAAACTGGAGAACCACACCGCGGAGATCGCCAAGACGTTCGATACCCGCGCCGCCGAATTCACCGAGGGGCTGAAGACCGCGCTGCGCTACCAGCTCGAGAAGATGTCCGATGCTGAGGTCGCCGCCGCGATGCCCGACCTGTGCGCCGGCTATCAGCACGCGATCATCGAGCAGCTCACTTCCAAGGCCGGCGCGGTCCTCGACCTCGGCGGCTACAAGTCCGTGGGTCTTTCCGGCGGCGTGGATTCCTCGGTGGTTGCTGCGTTGCTGCACAAGGCAATCGGCGAGCAGCTGACCTGCGTATTCGTGGATAACGGCCTGCTGCGCCTGCATGAAGGCGATCAGGTGATGGCCATGTTCGCCGACAACATGGGCGTCAAGGTCATCCGCGCCAACGCCGAAGCCAAGTTTCTCGGTGATCTGGCAGGTGTCAGCCAAGGCTGTCAGGCAGTTCGGGCCAGACTGGTCATGGGTGAGATCGAACCACAACAGCTGCGGTGAGATGGGCGCGTTCGATTTCCAATTCCGCCGTCAGTTCCCGCAGTTCCTGCTCACTTTGCTTCAGCGCCTCGGCAGCCTTGGCGCGTTCTCTGCGCAAACGCCATTGCTCCAAGGCTTGCCTGACTGAGATTTCGAGCCTGACAAGGCGGTCTTTGAGCAGATAATCGGTGGCTCCGAGCCGCATCATCTCCACCGCCACATCCTCGCCGATGGTGCCGGAGATGATGATGAAGGGAATGTCATAGCCGCTCTGCTTCAGGAGTTCCAGAGCACGCGGTCCGTTGAACGTCGGCATCTCGTAGTCTGAGAGGATGATATCCAGATCGGGCATCAGCTGGTCCAGATAGTCCGTCTCCGTTTCCACACGGGTCCAGTCAGGATCGAAGCCGGCCTGGCGCAAGGAGCGCAGCACCAGCTCGGAATCGTTGGGATTGTCCTCTGCGAGGAGAACACGTAGTGGCTGGCTCATGTTATTTTTCCAACTTGGGAGGCTGGTTGAGCAGGAGCCAGTACATGCCAAGCTCCTGCACGGCGGCGTTGAACCCTTCGAAGTCCACCGGCTTGACGATGTAGCTGTTGACCCCAAGCTGGTAGCTTTTGACGACATCGATCTGCTCCTTGGAGGAGGTGAGCACCACGACGGGGATGTGTTTGGTGCGCGGGTCACCTTTGATGCGCTCCAGCACCTCCAGCCCGTCCACTTTGGGGAGCTTGAGGTCGAGGAGAATCAGCTTGGGCGTGTCCTCAATCCTCCGCTCAGCGTGAGGACCTTCGCAAAAGATGAAGTCCAGCGCCTCCGCGCCATCCCGTGCAATCTGAATGTTATTGCCAAGTTTGGCATTGCGCAGGGCGCGTTGTGTCAGCTCCAGATCCTCCAGGCTGTCTTCAACCAGCAGGATTTCGACGATGTGTGTTGCATTCATGGTGGGTTGGTTCCGTCAAGGGTGAAATAAAATGTGGCGCCATGGTCCACGACGGCTTCCGCCCAGACCCTGCCGCCATGGCGGTGGATGATGCGCTGAACGATGGCGAGGCCGACGCCCACGACGGCACGCCCTCCCCCGAGGCCGCCGAGTGGCGCGCCACCCTCGACATGCTTTTGGAAAACCCCGCACGCAACGCCACTGTAGTTTCGACTGCACTACACGAGATCCAAGCGGGTCACTCGGTCCTGATTCTCGTTGCAGAGATCGAACATGGCCATGCCTTCGCCGCTCAGATACCCGGCTCCGTCATGGCCTTTTCCAAGATGGGAATTAAGAAACGCCGCGCCGCGATTGCGCGGGTGCGCGACGAAGCCGAAGTGGCGGTGCGGTCGGGCAAGTCGCAACTGTTCCTGACCGACGAAATGCAGTCAGCGACGCGCGCCGGCATCACGATGATTTTGGCGGCCGCCGGCGTCCACACGCATCTGGTGCGCAAGGGGCTGCGGACCTACGCCAGCATCAACGTGCGGTCGTCGGAATGCCTCGACACGCATTATTTCGCGGTGCTGATCGGCATCGGCGCCACCACCGTCAACGCCTGGCTGACGCAGGAAGCGATTGCCGACCGCCATGCACGCGGGCTGTTCGGGGCGCTCACCTATGACGAGTGCGTCGCGCGCTACAAAAAGGCCATCGACGACGGGCTGCTCAAGATCATGGCGAAGATGGGCATTGCCGTCGTCTCGTCGTATCGCGGCGGCTACAACTTCGAAGCCGTCGGGCTCAGCCGCGCGCTGGTCAACGACTTCTTCCCCGGCATGCCCGCGAAGATTTCGGGCGAGGGCTTCGTGTCGCTGCACATCAACGCCAAGCTGCGCCATGACGCGGCGTGGGACGAGGAGGCGCTGGCGCTGCCGATTGGCGGACTCTACCGCTACCGCGCCGGCAGCGAGGCGCACGCCTATCAGGCCGGGCTGATCCACCTGCTGCAAAAGGCCGTCGCCGACGACAGCTACAGCGAATATCTGCAGTTTTCGAACGGCGTGCGTGAACTGCCGCCGATCTATCTGCGCGACCTGCTCGAATTCAACTGGGCCAAGACCCCGGCGCCGGTCGAGTCGATCGAATCGATCACCGAAATCCGCAAGCGCTTCGTCACGCCGGGCATGTCGCTCGGCGCGCTCGGCCCCGAAGCGCACGAGACGCTGGCGATCGCGATGAACCGCATCGGCGCCAAGGCGGTGTCGGGCGAAGGCGGCGAAGATTCCGTGCGCTTCAAGCCCTACCCCAACGGCGATAACGCCAACTCGGGCGTCAAGCAGATCGCGTCGGGGCGCTTCGGCGTCACCGCCGAATATCTCGGCGCCTGCGAGGAAATCGAGATCAAGGTCGCCCAGGGCGCCAAGCCCGGCGAAGGCGGCCAGCTGCCGGGCTTCAAGGTCAGCGAGATGATCGCGCGGCTGCGGCATTCGACGCCCGGCGTGTCGCTGATTTCGCCGCCGCCGCACCATGACATCTATTCGATCGAAGACCTCGCGCAGCTGATCTACGACTTGAAGCAGATCAATCCGACGGCGCGCGTCTGCGTCAAGCTGGTCAGCTCGGCGGGCATCGGCACGGTGGCTGCGGGTGTCGCCAAGGCGCACGCCGACGTCATCCTGATTTCGGGGCATGTCGGCGGCACTGCCGCCTCCCCGCAAACCTCGATCAAATATGCCGGCACGCCGTGGGAAATGGGGCTGTCCGAAGTCAACCAGGTGCTGACGCTCAACGGGCTGCGCCACCGCGTCAAGCTGCGCACCGACGGCGGGCTCAAGACCGGCCGCGACGTCGTCATCGCCGCGATTCTGGGCGCCGAGGAATATGGCATCGGCACGCTGTCGCTGGTCGCGATGGGCTGCATCATGGTGCGCCAGTGCCATTCGAACACCTGCCCCGTCGGCATCTGCACGCAGGACGAAGCCCTGCGCAAGAAGTTCGACGGCTCGCCCGAAAAGGTCATCAACCTGATGAGCTTCATCGCCGAGGAAGTCCGCGACATTCTCGCCAAGCTCGGCGTGCACTCGCTCGATGAAGTCATCGGCCGCACCGAGCTGCTGCGCCAGGTCAACCGCGGCGCCGAGCACCTCGACGACCTCGATCTGAACCCGATCCTCGCCAAGGTCGATGCGCCCGACAACATGCGGCGCTTCTCGATCCCGACGCACCGCAACGAAGTCCCCGACAGCCTCGACGCCGACATGCTCAAGGACGCGCGCTTCGTGTTCGAGCGCGGCGAAAAGATGCAGCTGACCTATTCGGTGCGCAACACCCACCGCGCCGTCGGCACGCGCATGTCGGCGGCCATCACCCGCCAGTTCGGCATGTTCGGGCTGGAACCCGGCCATGTCCATGTCCGGCTGCGCGGCTCGGCGGGGCAGAGCCTCGGCGCGTTCGGCGTGCAGGGGTTGAAGCTCGAAGTGTTCGGCGATGCCAATGACTATGTCGGCAAGGGTCTGTCGGGCGCGACGATCGTCGTGCGGCCGACGGTGTCATCGCAACTGGCGACCCAGGACAACACCATCATCGGCAACACCGTGCTCTACGGCGCCACCGCAGGGAAGCTGTTCGCAGCGGGGCAGGCGGGCGAGCGCTTCGCGGTGCGCAATTCGGGGGCGCGTGTCGTCGTCGAAGGCTGCGGTGCCAACGGCTGCGAATACATGACCGGCGGCGTCGCGGTCATCCTCGGCCAAGTCGGCGACAATTTCGCAGCGGGCATGTCGGGCGGCATGGCATTCGTTTATGACCCCGCCGGTAGCTTCGCGCACCACGTCAACGCCGAGTCGGTGGTCTATGACCGCCTCCGCAGCGCCTATTGGGAAAATCTGCTGCAATCGATGGTCGCCGAACACCTGGCCGAAACCGATTCGAAATGGGCCGCCGGCCTGCTGCTTGATTGGGAGCGGGTGCGTCACCACTTCTGGCAAATCTGCCCGAAGGAAATGCTGACGCGGCTGCAGCACCCACTCGACGACACGCCGCAACGCGAGGCAGCGGAGTAAACTATGGCGAACAAGCAGGACCCGTTGATTGAAAGCCTGATGGCACTGGCCGTCAGCGCCGCGCCGCTGATCCAGCGCGCGCGCGATTCAGGGCTGTTCAAGCCCGGCTCGCGCGAGGCCGAGGCCAGCGAGATCGTCATCACCCCCGATCCGGCGCCCGCCGCGCCCGCGCCCGACTTCACCGCCGAAAAGGCCGCGCTGCAGGATATCATCGTGCAGCAGGCGATGCGCATCAACGCACTCGAAGCCGAAGTTGCGGCATTGAAGGCAGCGCGCAAGGCGAAGAAGCCGGCTTAGAAAAGCGCCTCCGGCGGGCAGGGCCTTGGGCCCTGCACCCGATTGAAGAGCGCCATTATCTCGGTGCAGGGGCTAGCCCCTGCCCGCCGGAGGCACTTTCTTCATTCTTCATGCATAAGCAATTGCCCCGCGCGCGCTGGCCGCTAAGGTGCCCCGGTAATGTGGCATCTCTATCAACACACGCTCTGTCCGTTTTCCCGCAAGGTCCGCTTTCTCGCCGCTGAAAAGGGCGTGACGGTGGAGCTCGTGCGCGAACTGCCGTGGGAACGCCGCGACGGCTTCATCGAGCTCAACCCCGCCGGGCAGACACCGGTGCTCAGCGACGGCACGCTGGTGCTGATCGATTCAGTGGCGATCTGCGAATATCTCGAGGAAACCGTCGAGCGCACCTCGCTGCTTGGCTCAGGCGCCGCCGAGCGTGCCGAGCAGCGCCGGCTGATCGCCTGGTTCGACCAGAAATTCTATTCCGAAGCCGTGGTGCCTCTGCTGTCCGAACGCATGTTCAAGCGCGTCGTCGCGCGCGCCGCGCCCGATGCCGGCGTGCTGCGCGCCGCCGGCCGCGCCGTCGAAGGTCACCTCGATTATTTCGACTATCTGCTCGAACGCCGGCGCTGGCTGTCGGGCCCGGCGTTCGGCATGGCCGACATCGCCGCCGCCGCGCACATCTCGGTCGCCGACTATCTCGGCGGCATCGACTGGGACGGCCATGATTCAACGCGGCAATGGTATTCGGCGCTGAAGTCGCGCCCGACGTTCCGCCCGATGCTGGGCGAGAAGATGGAAGGCCTGCCGCCGCCGCCGCATTACGATAAACTCGACTTTTGAGGGCCTCCGGCGGGCAGGGGTGACCCCTGCACCCGATTGTTTGGCCGTGCTCTACAACGCCGCTACAGTGCAGGCGTGACCGACCTCCCCGCCAAACTCGCCGCCGAGGCCATCCGCATCGGCTTCGCCAGCATCGGTATCGCGCCCGCGACTGCCGCGCCGCAAGCCGGTGAGCGACTGCGCGCCTGGCTCGCCGACGGGCGGCATGGCGACATGCTGTGGATGGCCGACACCGTCGACCGCCGCGCCAGCCCGCAAGGCCTGTGGCCCGAAGTGCGCTCGGTCATCATGCTCGGCACCAGCTATGCGCCGGCGCTCGATCCGCTGCGCCATGCCGGCCACCCCGACACTGGCGTCATCTCGGTCTATGCGCTCGGCAGCGACTATCACGACAGCATCAAGAAGCGCCTCAAGGCCCTCGCCGGCTGGCTCGTCACTGCGGCCGGCGGCGATGTGAAGGTCTTCGTCGATACCGCGCCGGTGATGGAAAAGTCGCTGGCCGCCGCCGCCGGGCTCGGCTGGCAGGGCAAGCACACCAACCTCGTCAGCCGCGACCATGGTTCGTGGCTGCTGCT
>CALDHQ010000715.1 GCA_937894055.1 uncultured Polymorphobacter sp. | reverse complement strand
TGCTCTTCCGATCTTGGCCGGATCGTTCGCGGTCGCACGGGCGATTTCGAGCGCGGCGGCAACGCCTGACGCGTCATCGGCTGCACCTGGCGAACCGGGCACGCTGTCATAATGCGCCATCAGCGCAACCAGAGGCGCTGCGGCATCTCCCGCCGGCCGCACCGCGATCAGATTGACGGCGCTTTCGGCAGACGTTCCTTGACGCTTGGCGAGGCGCTGCTTGGCGCTTTCGCCCAGCGGCACCGTGCTTTCGCGGACCTCGAACCCCAGCGCCTGCAACCGCGCCGCAAGCATCGCGCGGACGCGTGCATTATCGGCCGAACCCGTCGGGTGCGGATGTTCGGCAATGGCGCGGACGTCAACCATCGCACGTTCGGCGGAAAACGCCGTCGCGGGCGCGGACGCCGGTACGACGCGCAGCGGTTGCATCGCGCCGTAGCCGATGATGGCTGCCGCCAGCAGTGCCGTCAGAAATGCCAGCCAACGCATGGTCGCGCCTCCCCGCTTGTTTACGCGAAGCTTAGGCGCGTTTGCGCGGCTTGGGAATCGGCCTTGTTGCTACTTGGCGCCGGCCTTCAACGCCTGTGCCCACGCCGCATCCGCCAACGGCTCGAACGTCGCGGCAGAAGCGACCGCATGCGCGTTCGACGCGGTGCCGCGTACGACCCGGCCCTTGATGCCGTGGATGATCGCCGCCAGCCGGAACATGTTGTAGGCGACATAGAAATCGAGGTTGGGGATGCCGCTGCGGCCGGTGCGGCGGCAATAGGCGGCGACATATTCGTCTTCGGTCGGAATGCCCATCGCCTTGAGGTCGTTGCCGGCCAACCCCGTCGTGCCGACTGCCGGCATGCGGTACATCATCAGATGGTAGGAGAAATCCGCCAGCGGGTGGCCGAGCGTCGACAGTTCCCAGTCGAGCACCGCGAGTACCTTGGGCTCGGTCGGGTGGAAGATCATGTTGTCGCAGCGATAGTCGCCGTGGACGATGCTGACTTCTTCGCCTTCGGGAATTGCGGTCGGCAGCCATTCGACGAGCTTGTCCATCGGGCCGTAGTGGCCGGCGCCGGTGTCTTCGATATATTGCTTCGACCAACGGCCGATCTGGCGCGCGAAATAATTGCCCGGCTTGCCGAAATCGCCGAGCCCGATCGCCTGATAGTCCATCATGTGGAGCTGCGCGATCGTGGCGTTCATCGCATCGAAGTACGCCGCGCGCTTTTCCTTGGGTTCGCTGGGGAAGGTCGTGTCCCAGATGACGCGGCCGTCGACGCAGTCCATGATGTAGAACCAGGTGCCGATGACGGTTTCGTCGGTGCACAGCCCGAAGGTCTTGGCGGCGGGGAAGCCGGCGTTGTGCAGCGCGGTGATGACCTTGTATTCACGGTCGACGGCGTGCGCGCTCGGCAGCAGCACGCCCGGCGGCTTGCGGCGCATGACGTAGTTCTGTTTCGGCGTCAGCAGCTTGTAAGTCGGGTTCGACTGGCCGCCCTTGAACTGTTCGACGACCAGCGGCCCGGCGTAGCCTTCGACATTGGCCTCCATCCACGCGGCGAGCTTCGCCTCGTCGAACTTGTGCGCATCGCGCACCGCGTCGGTGCCCGAAAATTGCTCCTGGCGTGTCGGTGTCGTCATATCGTCCCCATTTTCTCTGCAGCTATTGCCTGCTTGCCAATATCGCGGCGGCAAAAGCCGCCCGGCCAGTCGATCTTGTCGACTGCCGCATAGGCCGCCACCGCGGCATCCGAAACCGTCTTCCCGCGCGCCGTGACGCCGAGCACGCGCCCCGTATCGGCGCGCAGCACGCCGTCGGCACCGCGCACCGTGCCAGCGTGGAACACCACCGCGCCTGTGCCTTCGGCCGCATCGATGCCGCGAATCTCGGTGCCTTTGGTCGGCGTGCCCGGATAGCCTTCGGCGGCCATCACCACGACCAGCGCGGCATCCTCGCTCCACACCGGCTTGGCCGTGTTGAGCGTGCCGTCGCGGACCTGCAGCTTGCCGGAGAGGATGAAGGTGTGGGAGGCGGACAGGTGCTTGTGCTGGGGGGCGACGAAGCCTTTCAGCCACCGGAAATGCACCGCCCAGCGGCCGGTCTCCGAGCCGGTGTAGAGCACGCGGAGGAAGGCCTTGTCCGAGCCCGGGAACTGCGGAATCCAGTCCGAGC
>CALDHQ010000714.1 GCA_937894055.1 uncultured Polymorphobacter sp. | reverse complement strand
TACGAGATACATTGGCGTGACTGGAGTTCAGACGTGTGCTCTTCCGATCTTGGAACATGATCAGCGCCGAGATCAGGCTGGTGATGTTAGCGTCCATGATCGAGACCAAGGCCCGTTTGAAGCCGACATCGGCCGCCGACATCGGCGTTCGCCCGGCATGAGCCTCGTCGCGCATCAGGGCGTTGAGCCCGACGGCGGACGCGGCCTCACCGGTGGGCACGGCGTCGAGGATGAGGGTCGGCATCGGAAGATTGTAGTGAGCGATAGCGCGCTCAACGGGCGCTGGCCGGACGTCACCCTGAACGTGGGCGTCGTGCGCTCCGGGCGACGGGCCAACGTCGTTCCCGCCGACGCCGAGGTCGTGCGCCTGCTGGCCTCCGCCGGTGTCCGCACCGAGCGCGTGCCGGTGCCCGCCGATAGTGTTACAAAGGTCCGGCTGTTCGTGGCCGCACCCGGTGCCGGCCCGCAGCGGTCGCCGCTGACGATCAGCGCGAAGTTCGATGCCAGTGGCGCAGAAGCCGGTCGCAGCGAAGCTGACAGCGTCGTCGCCAACTTCGAACGCGCCAAGCCGGTCGAGGAGGGCGAAGAATGAGCCATGCTGCCACCAAGCGCTTCACCGGCTATCACATGACCGCCATTCTGGTGGCGTTCTTCGGCGTCGTCATCGCGGTCAACCTGGTCATGGCGCGCTTTGCCATCGCCACCTTCGGCGGCACCGTGGTCGACAACAGCTATGTCGCCAGCCAGCAGTACAACGGTTGGCTGCAGGCGGCGCGCGACCAGAAGGCGCTGGGCTGGAGCACCCGCCTCAGCCTCGACAGCGAACGCAGCCCGCATCTGGTGGTGACCAAGGCCGGCGCGCCGCTCGCCGGACTGACCGCCAAGGGTGTGGCGTCGCATCCGCTCGGCCGCGCGCCCGACATCGCACTGACCTTCTACACCGATGCCGACCACAGCCTGCGCGCGCATCAAAGCCTGCCGCCGGGGCGCTGGCAGGTGCGTGTCGAGCTGCATCAGGGCACAGCCGAAGCCCGGCTGCTCGATACGCTGCAGTGAACGCGCCGCTCCCCGCTCAAGGCTTGCTCGCGGCAACGCCGCTGGCGGAGACGTCATTCTCGGTTCCGGGAATGCGTTGCGCGGGGTGCATCTCGAAGCTCGAAACCGGCCTGCCGCGTACCGCAGGCATCGTCAGCGCGCGCGTCAACCTGACCGCCAAGCGCGTCGCCATCGCGCATCTGCCGGCACTGACGCCACCCGAACTGCAAGCGGCCATCGCTGGGCTCGGGTTCGAGGCCCAGCCGCTGGGTCAGGCACTGGCATCCGATGCTGCCGACGACAGCCGCGAACTGCTGCGCGCCATGGCGGTCGCGGGCTTTGCCGCGATGAACGTCATGCTGCTGTCGGTGTCGGTATGGTCGGGCGCCACCGGCGCAACGCGTGAGCTGTTCCACTGGCTGTCGGCGATGATCGCCTTGCCCGCCGTGGCCTATGCCGGCCGGCCGTTCTTCAAATCGGCGTGGGCGGCACTGCGGTCGGGCCACACCAACATGGACGTGCCGATTTCGATCGGCGTCGTGCTCGCCTGCGCGCTCAGCCTGTTCGAAACCATCACCGGCGGCGCGCACGCCTATTTCGACTCGGCGGTCATGCTGCTGTTCTTCCTGCTCACCGGCCGCTGGCTCGACAGCGTCATGCGCGACCGCGCCCGCGACGGCGTCTCGGCGCTGCTGCGCAACACCGCGCCGGGCGCGCTGGTCGGTGACGCCGAAGGCCGCACGCACTGGTGCGCCGCTGCCGCGTTGCAGCCCGGCATGGTCATGCACGTCGCGGCGGGTGAACGCCTCGCCGCCGACGGCGTGGTGCTTGACGGCGCCAGCCAGTTCGACCGCTCGCTGCTGACGGGCGAAAGCGTCCCCGTACCGGTCGCCTTGGGCGCGCTGGTCCATGCCGGCACGCTCAACCTGACCGCGCCGGTGCGCGTGCAGGTGACTGCGGCCGGCGCCGACACCGCGATTGCCGATATCGCGCGGCTGATGGAGCAGGCGGGCCAATCCAAATCCCGCTACGTCCGCATCGCCGACCGCGCCGCGCGGCTCTATGCCCCCGCCGTCCACACGCTGGCGCTGCTCAGCCTGGTCGGCTGGATGATCGCCGGTGCCGGCTGGCACGGCTCGTTGCTGATCGCGATTTCGGTGCTGATCATCACCTGCCCGTGCGCGCTCGGGCTCGCCGTGCCGGTGGCGCAGATCGTCGCGGCGGGTGCCTTGATGCGCGCCGGGGTGCTGGTCAAGGACGGCTCGGCGCTCGAACGTCTGGCCGACGCCGATGCCGCCGTCTTCGACAAGACCGGCACGCTGACGCTCGGCCGCCCCGAACCGCTCAACCTCGATGTACTGACACCCGCGCAGAAGTCGGTCGCGCTCGCACTGGCACAGTCGAGCCGCCACCCGCTCAGCGAGGCCTTGCGCCGGTCGCTGACCGCAAACGGCGTCACGCCCGCTACGCTCACCGACATCACCGAAACCCCCGGCACCGGCGTCAGCGCCCACTGCGACGGCGCCATTGTCGCGCTCGGCCGCCCCGAAACGATTGCCGCCGGCCTGTCGGAAGCGCGCGACACGGTGGAAGACGTGATCGAACCCTTCCTGATCCAGCAGAATTTCATCAAGCGCACCAGCAAAGGCCGCGAGTCCGTGGCCGCGCTGGGGTATCAGAAAGGCCGTCATCAGGTGTACAACCTGGAGGTGGAGGCTGAGCACTGCTACTTCGTGGGGAACGGGGAGGTGCTGACGCATAATACCTGCGGGCCAGATGGCGCGCCTTTGGCTCTGACGCATAGTGACAAGACAAATGATGCAAACAATAGTGGAGCCACGAGCGAAGGACGTAAGGGCGATCAAGCCAGGCTGCGTGAACTTGGAAATGATGACAAAGTATCTTCTGCTGATCGTGGCTGGATCAAGCAGGAAATG
>CALDHQ010000713.1 GCA_937894055.1 uncultured Polymorphobacter sp. | reverse complement strand
AGCCGGGACCCAGCTTCTTCTTGCGGCTGGCGAAAAGAAAGCTGGGTCCCGGCCTTCGCCGGGATGACGATGATTCTTCTTCAATCGGGTGCAGGCCTCAGGCCTGCCCGCCGGAGGCCCTTCAGTCGTCGAACACAATCACCGACCGCGCCACCGATCCGCGTGCCAGCTCCTCGAACGCCTCGTTGATGCGTGACAGCGGGATGCGCTGCGAGATCAGCTCCTCGACCTTCAGCTTGCCCTGCATGTAGAGCTCGACGTAGCGCGGGATGTCGATCGGCGGCCGCACGCTGCCCATGTACGAGCCCTGGATGGCGCGTTCGCCGATGGTCAGCGTGATGCCGGGGACTTCGATGTTGACGCCGGGCGAGATGACGCCGGCGATGGTTGCGGTGCCGCCACGCGCCAGCATGCGATAGGCCTGCTGCGCGGTTTGGGGCAGGCCGATGGCCTCGATGGCGTGATCGACGCCCCAGTTTTCGGTCAGCGCCATCACCGCCTCGACAGGATCGCAGGTCGAGGCATCGATGATGTCGGTGGCGCCGAACTTCTTGGCCATTTCAAGTTTCATCGGGATGCGGTCGACGGCGATGACACGGCGTGCGCCCGCCACTGCCGCACCGTTGACCGCCGCCAGCCCGACGCCGCCGCAGCCGATGACGACGACGGTTTCGCCCGGATGGACATTGGCGGTGCGCGTTGCAGCACCAAAGCCGGTGGTGACGCCGCAGCTGATCAGGCAGGCGCAATCGAACGGCATGTCGTGACGGATCGCCACGCAGCCGCTGTCGTGCACCAGCATATATTCGGCGAACGATCCGGTACCGCAGAATTGCTCGAGCGGCTGGCCGTTCGCCGTCAGCCGCGGCGCTTCGCCGGCGCCGCGCCGCGCTTCGGGCGGCATGCAGCGGTTGGGGTGACCGCTCAGGCAATGCTGGCAGTGGCCGCAGTGGAACACCAGATTGGCGATGACATGGTCGCCGGGCTTGACGTTGGTGACGGCGCTGCCGACGCGTTCGACGATGCCGGCGGCTTCATGGCCGAGCACGATCGGCAGTGCGGAAGGCAGGTGGCCATCGATGACGTGCAGGTCCGAATGGCACAGCCCGACCGCCTTGACGCGCACCAGCACCTCGCGCGGGCCGGGCTCGGCGACGGCGACCTCCTCGATCTGCATGGGCTTGCCGATTTCGCGGAATACTGCGGCCTTCATGGACGTTCACCTCCCAAGTGCGGCGCTGCGGCGCCTGTTTCGTTGACGCGATAGTCCGCGCGATTGTGCGGCATTGCAACCCCATTGGGCGGGCTGGCGGCGATGCGCTATGCTGGTCAACGTGGCGATACCGGAGACACTTATGGCAACGCGAACCGAGACCGACAGCCTGGGCGCCGTCGAGGTGCCGGCGGATGCCTATTGGGGGGCGCAGACGCAGCGCAGCATCGAGAATTTCCCGTTCGCCGCGCGTGAGCGCATGCCGATCGAAATCATCCACGCGCTGGCGATCATCAAGGGCGCCGCCGCAGCGGTCAATCGTCGCCACGGTCTCGATGCCGGGCTGGCCGACGCCATCGAAGTCGCTGCCGCTGCGGTCGCCGCCGGCGCGCATGACGACCAGTTCCCGCTGACGATCTGGCAGACCGGATCGGGCACGCAGACCAACATGAACGTCAACGAGGTCATCGCGGGGTTGGCGAACGAAGCCTTGACGGGGCAGCGCGGCGGCAAGGTTCCGGTGCACCCCAACGACCATGTCAACATGGCGCAGTCATCGAACGACTGCTTCCCGACCGCGCTGCATATTGCTGCCGCGCGGATGGCGACGTCGCGCATGCTGCCGGCGCTCGACCGGCTGCACGCCGCGCTGGCGGCCAAACAGGCGGCCTGGGCCGACATCGTCAAGATCGGCCGCACGCACCTGCAGGATGCGACGCCACTGACGCTGGGGCAGGAGTTTTCGGGCTACGCCAACCAGCTGTATCGCTGCCGCGCCCGCATGGAGCCGGCGGTGATGCACGGCATGTGCCAGTTGGCCCAAGGCGGCACAGCGGTCGGTACCGGGCTTAATGCGCCGCCGGGGTTCGGCGCGGCGATTGCCGCCGAGATCGCGCGGCGCACCGGGCTGCCGTTCTTCACCGCCGAAAACAAGTTCGAGGCGCTGGCGAGCAATGACCCGCTGGTGCATCTGTCGGGCACGCTCAACACGCTGGCGGTGGCGCTGACCAAGATCGGCAATGATATCCGGCTGCTCGGCAGCGGGCCGCGCGCCGGCATTGGTGAACTGGCACTGCCCGAGAATGAGCCCGGCAGCTCGATCATGCCCGGCAAGGTCAACCCGACGCA
>CALDHQ010000712.1 GCA_937894055.1 uncultured Polymorphobacter sp. | reverse complement strand
GTTCCAGATGCTTGATGGCCTCGGTCATGCCTTATTCCTCTTCCCCGCCCTCGATCAGCGGTGTGTCCTCGACTTCGAGATCACGGGAAGACAGGCGGAAGGCTCCGCGCATCATATCGGGATCCGCAATCACGCGGATGGAGGCAAACACTTCGTCTCCGGCCAGCGCATCGGTCAAGGCCTTGGCATCGTGGCGGGAAATCGAAATAGTGAATTCGGTATTGGCGCGGATGAACAGATCGGCGGCGCGGCGGATGCGCCAGGTGGACTTGCGCGTGAAGCCAATTCCGTCATAATAGATTCCGTTCATGTGCGGGGGCTGCTGAATCGACCAGGCCAGGCCCTCGAGGTAGTAGTTGAACAGACGGCTGGTGCCGACGGTGCAGAAGGCCGCGTCAATCTCGCCGTCCCCCAACCCCTGCTGCCAACAGGCCGTGTATTGGGAGACGAGGTGCTCGTGTAAATAAACTCCTCCTCCGTGGCAATCCAAACTTTGGCAATAGCCCGGCTGGGGAATGACGTAGGGCGAGCCGAGGTCGAGGAGGATCTCGTCGCCGAGTGCGCGGAAGGCGAAGGTCTCGGCGGTGCGGACGCGGGCGCTGGTGACGGGGTTGACGATGTTATAGTTGCCAGCGGCGATCTGGTCGAGCGGCCCGGCGCGGGCGCACTGCCCGACGAACTCACGGCGAAGGACGATCCCCTAATGTCGCGCGGCAAGACCCGTATCACCTTCTCGGCACCGTCGCGCGGCCTCATCGGCTATCATGGCGAATTCCTGTCCGACACGCGCGGCACCGGCATCATGAACCGCCTGTTCGAAAAATACGGCCCCTACAAGGGTGCAGTTTCGGGCCGTGGCAACGGCGTGCTGATTTCGACCGAAACCGGCGAAGCCGTCGGCTATGCGCTCGGCTATCTGCAGCCGCGCGGCACGCTGATGATCGAACCCGGCGAAGCGGTCTACCAGGGCATGGTCATCGGCGAAAACGCCCGTGACGAGGACCTTGAAGTCAATCCGCTGAAGTCGAAGGCGCTGACCAACTTCCGCGCCAGCGGCAAGGACGACGCCATCCAGCTCAGCCCGCCCAAGCGCCTGACGCTCGAGCAGGCAATCGCCTATATCGAGGAAGACGAGCTCGTCGAAGTGACGCCGAACTTCATCCGGCTGCGCAAGATTCACCTCGATCCCAACGAACGCAAGAAGGCCAGCCGCGCCAAGAACGCCGGCTGAGCCGCAGGCTGGGCGGCGCGCCAAGCGCCGTCCCGCACTGCCCCTGATGCTGCACTGCAACCACCTCGGCAGCAGCACTCCCGACACAGCGTGCGCCGTAACATTGGCCACAACTGTTCGAAAATATTACACTTTCCAAAAGTTAACTAAAATTAATCGCGCTATTTCAGTTAGTTGAAATCAATTCTCAATTGGCACGCGAATTGCTTGGCTAATGACAACGGGCTCAGGCCCTATCCGCAGTCAAAGGGTTCAGTCATGTCATTCCGTTCCGCTCTCATCGCCGCCGCGCTCGTTGCCGGTGTTGCCACGCCCGCTTCGGCAGTGACCAACCTCATCGCCAATGGCGGTTTTGAAGCTGGTTCGACCTTCATCAGCTGGACCGGCACCAGCAACGTCTCCGGTGGCTTCGCGGCATCGTCGATCAACAGCAACCCTGCGGACGTGTTGACCGGCCTGAACTCGGGTCTGCTCCGCACCGTCGGCACCAGCACCGTCAACACGCTCTCGCAGAGCGTCGCGACGATCGCCAGCCGTCCGTACGTCCTGCACTATTGGCTGATGAACCGCGACAACAGCGGCCGCGTCGTCGACAGCCTGACCGTGACTTCGGGTTCGACCGTGACGGCTTTCGCCGATCGCCCGAGCTTCGCCTACACGCAGTTCACGCAGTATTTCGTCGCCAACTCGTCGAGCTCGCTGATCAGCTTCGCTTACAAGCATGTTTCGCCCAACTTCTACCTCGACGACGTTTCGGTGACGATGGTTCCCGAACCGGCAGCCTGGGGCCTGATGGTCGCCGGCTTCGGCATGGTCGGCTTCGCGATGCGCCGCCGCGTGCGCACCGTCGCCGCCTAAGCTTCGAACCCAATTTGAACGCAAGCGGGCGGGGGAAACCCCGCCCGCTTTTGTTTGTGCAACCTTCTAGCTGCACCATGCGTTGAGCCGGCTTGATAACCGGAGTTCACGACATGGATAAAATCGAAACCGTCACCGTCCGCGACGACACGCTCGACCGCGCGCCGGTCTATGTCGAACGCCGCAGCGTTCTGCCCTGGCTGATTGTCGTCGCGCTTGTCGCGCTCGGCATCGTCGCCGTCGCCGCCGTCG
>CALDHQ010000711.1 GCA_937894055.1 uncultured Polymorphobacter sp. | reverse complement strand
GTCAGCCCGGCGGCCAGTAGCGCTTTGCGGTCGGCAGCGGTCAGCACGCGACCCTTGGGCCAGCGCTTGCCGCCCACCAGCAGCGAATGCGCCAGCACCGCGCCTTCGCATTCGCCGACTGCGCATGGCCCGAAGATCATGGCGCGGAAGACCGGACGACAGAAAACGCCTCCGACTGCACCGGCCCAAACCTATGGTGCAGGCCTGCGGCCTGCCCGCCGGAGGCCCTTGAACTCAAAGCCGCCCGCGCCACGCTGCCGTCATCTGCGCAGCAATCGACAGCGCGATTTCGGCCGGGTTGGCGGCACCGATGTCGAGCCCGGCAGGGCCGTGGACGCGCGCCAAATCGGTGGCACCGAAGCCTGCCGCGGCCAGTCGTTCGAGGCGGTTGGCGTGATTTTTACGCGAGCCCAATGCGGCGATGTAATAGGCCGGCGAGCGCAGCGCCGCGATCAGCGCGAGGTCGTCGAGCTTGGGGTCGTGCGACAGCGCGACGACGGCGCTGGCGCTGTTGGGTTGCCATTCAGCGAGCGCCTCGTCGGGCCAGCGCGGGTCGACACCGACGCCGGCAAAGCGCGCTTCGGACGAGAAAAGCCCGCGCGGATCGATAACGCTGGGAGCATGGCCGATCAGCCGTGCCAGCGGCACCAGCGTCTGCGCGATATGCACGGCGCCGATGATGGCGATACGCAGCGGCGGCTCGTAGCGGTTGAGGAAGACGCCGTCGCTGCCCGGTCCTGCGCGCGTATCGGCGGGTGCCAGGGTCGTGGCGCCGGTAGCGAGGTCGGTGGCGAGCGTAGCGCCTGTGCCATTTTGTCGCAGCTGCGCCAGTTCATCGAGCAGTGCGGGTGGAAAATGCGCGGCGTCGATGCTTTGCAGCAGCACCGAAATGCGGCCGCCGCACGCCAGCCCGACTTCCCAGGCGCGCGCATCGGCGACGCCGTAGTCGAGCACCTTGAAGCCACCGTTTTGGACCAGCGCGAGCGCTTCGGTAACGACATCGCCTTCGACGCAACCACCGCTGACCGAGCCTTCGAAATGGCCATCATCGCGCACCACCAGATGCGCGCCGATGCGCCGCGGTGCCGAGCCCCAGGTCTTGGCGACGGTGGCGATGGCGACGCGGTGGCCGGCGCGGAGCCAGCCGCGTGCCGCTTCGAGGACGGGATCGAGGTCGTCGAGCAGCGGTGAGGGCGTCATTACTGCATCTGCCAGAACAGCAGCGCGAGGACGATCAGCACCAGCAGGCCGCCCCAGACCAAAGGCGAGAGGCCCTTGCCCTGCGGTGCTGCGGGGGTGGCGCCACCGGCGGCGGTCCCCAGCTGCGCGGCATCGCCACCGACAGCCAGCCCTTCACCGGCAACAGCATCACCGCCTTCGACGACGGACGGGGGGCCTTCGACTTCGATCTTGAACTTCTCGAAGAACGATTCGGCATAGGCCTTGGCGGTGCCTTCGATCAGCCGCGCGCCGAGCTGGGCGAGCTTGCCGCCGACGCTTGAGGTCACGACATAGGACAGCCGCGTGGTTTCCAGATCGCCTTCGCCGACGGGCGTCAGGGTGACTTCGGCGTTGCCCTTTGCAAAGCCGGCGACGCCGCCCTTGCCTTCGCCGACGATGACGTAGCGGTTCGGCGGATCGAGCTCGGTCAGGTTGACGCCACCGGTGAAAGTGGCGCGCACCGGGCCGACCTTGGCGTTCATCTTGCCTTCGAAGCGGTCGTCACCGACGCGTGTCAGCGTTTCGACGCCGTCGATGCAGCGCGCCAGAACATCGGGGTCGTTGAGCTTGGCCCAGACCAGACTGCGCGGCGCCGCAATGTAGGATTCGCCTTTGAGTTCCATGAAACTGCTCCCTGTGGCCGGGCACAATAGGCGACAATCGCGCGCTGCGGCAGTGGCAATCGTGCCGGTCACCGGCAAATTGCCCGTTGCAACAAGCTATTGTGTGCGCGCTTCACTGTGCTAACGTTTCTGCGGGGTTAGTTAATGTTGCGTAGGAGCCGGTTATGACCGAGCACGCTTGGATGCAGCGCGACTCGTCGATAGTTGATGGAATTGCTGTGGACAACGTCGATAACGATTTGCGAATTCGGGGGTTCGTCAAGTGGTTCGACGCGGTGCGTGGCTATGGCTTCATCGTGCCCGACGACAATTCCGGCGATGTACTGATTCACTTCACGGTTGTCCGTGATGCTGGCCGCCGGACCTTGCCCGAAGGCGCGACGGTGACCTGCTATGCTGTCGAACGCGAACGCGGCCGCCAGGCGCGCGCCATCATCGAGCTCGACCTGACCACCGCAACCGGTCCCGATCCCGAAACCGCCGTCAACCGCATGGCGTCGCGCGTCGATCCGACCGAATTGTTCGAAAACGCCGGGCCGAGCGAGCCGGTCATCGTCAAATGGTTCAACCGCCTCAAGGGCTACGGCTTTGTGACGCGACCCGACGGCGAGGCCGATATCTTCGTGCATATGGAAACCGTGCGCCGCGCCGGACTCGCCGAACTGATGCCGGGGCAGATGCTGCACGCGCGCATTACCGAAGGCCAGAAGGGCCCGCTGGTCGTGGCGCTATCCGATACACCGTCACCCGCGACCGACGAGGCTTTGTGATGATACTGCGGTTGACGCCGCGCGTGCTGCGCGGCGTGCTGGCACTGGCGCTGTTGACGCCGGGCCTGGCGACGGGTGTGGCGGCATATATGGCGGCGCCCGCCACTGGCGTGGCACAGACCGGGCTGGCGACGGTGCCGCTGACCATCCAGACCGCAACCGGCAAACACCGTTACACCGTCGAGGTGGCGCAGTCGCCGCAGGCGCAGGAAACCGGCATGATGTACCGGCGCTCGATGCCGGCAAACCACGGCATGATTTTCCCGTTCGCAACGTCGCGGGTGCTGACGTTCTGGATGGAAAACACCTGGCTGCCGCTCGACCTGGTGTTCATCGGCGATGACGGCAAGGTGGTCAGCATTGCCGCCGACGCCAAGCCGATGTCGCGCGACATCATCAGCTCGCAGGTGCCGGCGCGCAGTGTTCTCGAACTCAACGGCGGCGAGGCCGCGCGCATCGGGCTGCGGCCGGGCGACAAGGTGACCTACAAGCTGCCGAAGTAGGTGCGCAGCCTGCCACGCGCCGTGATGGTGCTTGCACTTTGGCGCGATTTCGGGCTCTAACGGCGGCCATTGGTTGGTTTTCGTGCAAGGCATCGCACATGGGTTTGCTTCTCAATATTTTCACCTGGTGGAACGGGCCGACGTACGGCACGCGCTTCATGACGTGGCGCCGCGGTGCCGAGGTCGGCCGTGACGATCAGGGCAACATCTATTATGCGTCGAAGCCCGGCCTGAAGGGGCCGCAGCAGCGCTGGGTCATCTACAACGGCGCGCCCGAAGCGACGCGCGTACCGCCCGAATGGCACATGTGGCTGCACAAGACCGTCGACACGACGCCCGATGAAGCGCCGCTCAAGCCGCGCGTCTGGGAAAAGCCGTGGCACCCCAATCTGACCGGCACCGGCCGTGCGCATGTGCCGTCGGGCAGCCTGAACGTCGGCGGCCAGCGTGCGCGGGCGACCGGCGATTATGAAGCGTGGAGCCCCGAATAAATGATATCGACGCTGCGCGAAAACGTCGTCGAGGCGCTGATCGGCGCGTTGGTCATTGCCGTGGCGGTGTGGTTCGTCGTGTTCGCCTATGGCCGCACCAGCGCCGACAGCCGCGCCGGCTATCCGGTGCTGGCGCGCTTCCCCAACGCCACCGGCATCACGCCGGGCACCGACATCCGCGTTTCGGGCATCAAGGTCGGCGTGGTTTCGCAGCAGAAGCTCGACCCAAAAACCTATCAGGCCGTGGTGACGATGCGCGTCGATGATGCGCTCAAGCTGCCGATCGATACCAGTGCGGCGATCACCTCCGAAGGGATTCTCGGCGGCAGCTACATCTCGCTGGTGCCCGGCGGCGAGCCCGACATGCTGCGCCCCGGCGATGAAATCACCGATACGCAGGGCGCCACCGACCTGATGGGGCTGATCGGATCGGTCATCAACAACAGCGGCAGCAAAGACGCCGCGCCGGCTGCTGCACCCGCCGCCGCACCGCAACCGTGAGCCTGCTCCTGGCGCTGGCGGCAGCGGTGGCAGTGGCGGCGCCCGCTGCGGCGCCCGCGACGACACCTGCTGCGACACCCGCCAAAGCTGCCGCGCCCAAAGCTGCCGCCGCGAAGCCGGCCGCCACGAACGTCGCGCAGCCAACGCCGGTCAACGAGCGCGTCGCTGAACTGATGGCGCTCGACAAGCGCACCGGCAAATCGCAGGCCTTTGCCATCAAGGCTGGGCAGCAACTGGCGTTCGGGTCGTTGCTGATCCGCATGCGCGCCTGCGAAACCACGCCCGAATGGGAACAGAAGCAAACTGCCGCGTTCCTGCAGATTGACGAAGTGACATCGGCAACAGCGCGCAAGCGCGTTTATTCAGGCTGGATGTTCGCCGAAAGTCCGTCGCTCAACCCGCTGCAGAACCCGCGCTATGACGTCTGGGTCAAGAGCTGCACGATGACCTTCCCGGCGACGGGGCCCGATACGGTGGTCGCATCGCGCGCTGGTTCTGGCGACAAAGCTGCAGGTGACAAATCGGGCGGCGCGCCGAAACGCGCGTCGAGTGCGCCGAAATCCCCCGAGCCGGCGACCGCCGACG
>CALDHQ010000710.1 GCA_937894055.1 uncultured Polymorphobacter sp. | reverse complement strand
TGAAGAGCGCCAAACAAATGGGTGCAGGCCTCAGGCCTGCCCGCCGGAGGCCCTTCAGTCTTAGCGCGTCGGATAATTCGGCGCCTCGCGGGTGATCGTCACGTCATGGACATGGCTTTCGCTCAGGCCCGCGTTGGTGATCTGGATGAACTGCGCGCGCTTCTGGAAATCGGCGATCGTGGCCGAACCGGTGTAGCCCATCGCTGCCTTGACGCCGCCGACGAGCTGGTGGAGCACGTCCTTCGCCGGGCCCTTGTACGGCACCTGGCCCTCGATGCCTTCGGGGACGAGCTTGAGCTGGTCCTTGATGTCCTGCTGGAAATAGCGGTCGGCCGAGCCGCGCGCCATCGCGCTGACCGAGCCCATGCCGCGGTAGGATTTGTAGGTCCGGCCCTGGTACAGGAAGGTTTCACCCGGGGCTTCTTCGGTACCGGCGAGCAAGCTGCCGATCATGACGGCGGCAGCGCCCGCGGCGAGCGCCTTGGCGATGTCGCCACTGGTCCGCAAGCCCCCGTCGGCGATGACCGGGATGCCGAGCTTGGCGGCGGCTTCGGCGGTGTCCATGATCGCCGTCAGCTGCGGCACGCCGACGCCGGCGACGACGCGCGTCGTGCAGATCGAGCCCGGGCCGATGCCGACCTTGATGCCGTCGGCACCGGCGCCGATCAGCGCGCGGGCGGCTTCGGCGGTGGCGACATTGCCGGCGATAATCTGCACCGAGTTCGAGATGCGGCGGACGCGCTCGACGGCTTCGGAGACGCGCACCGAATGGCCGTGCGCGGTATCGATGATGATGAGGTCGCAATCGGCATCGAGCAGCGCTTCGGTGCGTTCATAGCCGAGGTCGCCGACGGTGGTGGCCGCAGCGACGCGCAGGCGGCCGGTGCTGTCCTTGGTCGAATTGGGATAGGTGACGGCGCGCTCGAAGTCCTTGACGGTGATCAGCCCGATGCAGCGATAGTCGTCATCGACAACGATCAGCTTTTCGATGCGGTGCGCGTGCAGCAGGCGGCGGGCTTCTTCCTGGCTGACGCCGGCACGCACGGTGACGAGATTGTCGTGCGTCATCAACTCGCTGACCGGCTGGTCGGGGTTTTCGGCAAAGCGCACGTCGCGGTTGGTGATGATGCCGACCAGCTTGCCGGCCCCATTGGTACCGACGCCGTTGGCGGCGGCATCGAGCACCGGAATGCCCGAAATGCGGTGATGCGCCATCAGCGCCAGCGCCTCGCCGAGCGTCTGGTTGCTCAGCATCGTCACCGGATTGACGACCATGCCGCTTTCGAAGCGCTTGACCTGGCGCACGGCATGCGCCTGTTCATCGACCGTCAGGTTGCGGTGCAGGACGCCGATGCCGCCGGCCTGCGCCATGACAATCGCCATGTCGGCTTCGGTGACGGTGTCCATCGCCGATGACAGCACCGGAATGTTGAGCTTGATGTCGCGCGTGATGCGCGTCGAAGTGTCGGCCTCGCTGGGCAGGATACGCGATTCGGCAGGCACCAGCAGCACGTCGTCGAAGGTCAGGCCAAGCCGGATATCCATGGGTCTTACGTGCCTCCTATGGGCACCTTCGGGAACCGAGTCCTTGGATGCACCGGGATCAAAAACCGAAAGCGGGTCGCGCTCTATACGGAATGCCGCGCCGAAAAGCTACTGGTCAAAAAGCAACGGGCGGCACCATCGCTGGTACCGCCCGGAACTTCAGTCGGGTTAGGCTCAGGCCTTCTTGCTGAGCCAGATCATCCAATATTGCGCGAGCGTCTTGCGCGCGCCCGGGCCGGCAACCGCCTTGAACGCGGCTTCGGCGCCGGCCTTGTCGCCCGACTTCGCCAGCACCATGCCGAGGCGCAGGTTGGCGGTATCGGCGTCGATGCCGCCCTTGCTCAGCGCCAGCTTGTACATCGCGGCAGCGTCGGCGTACTGGCCGTAGCCGTACATCGCGTCGCCGGTCGACAGTGCGAGCTTGCCGTTGGCGGCCTTGGCGGCATCCTTGGCGAGGCCCGGCAGGCTGGCCTTGTCGGCGGCAATCTTCGGCGTCACGACGCCCGACAGTTCCCGGACGAACGGCTTGCTGGTCGAAAGCATGCCCTTGGCAACGCCTTCGTCGAGCGCCGTCTTGGCTTCGCCGGGCAGACCGCGGTTCGAAGCGGTTTCGGCGTATTCGGCATAGTCGCGCTCACCGTTGAGCGCGCCGACCGTTGCCATCAGGCGCAGCGTATCGAGGCTCGCCTGGTCATCGAGGTTGGCACCGTCACGGAAGATGGTGAGCGCATCGCGCCAGTTGACCGGGTTCGGATAGGCCGAAACCAGCGCCATCGCCGCCGGCTGGATTTCCGCAGCCAGCTTGGCGTCATAGGCAATCGCCAGACGGCGGCGGAAGACGGTTTCGGGCGCCACGGTGCCATTGGCCTTGGCGGTTTCGATGACCTTGGTGAGCATCGCCACGGCCTTCACCGGCTGCTTCTGGCGCTGGTAAAGTTCGGCGAGCGCGATCATCGGCTCGGTATCGGCGGGGTTGAGCGCCGCGAGCTTTTCGAAGTCCGACGTCGCCGAGGCATAGTCGTTATGCTGCAGCGCCAGCGCGCCGAGGTTGCGGTAGAACTTCGCCTGGTCTTCGGGCGGCACCATGCCCGACGACAGCGCGCCGCGCAGCGCCTGTTCGAGCAGCGTGTTGTCCTTGGTCGCGATCGCGATGTTAATCTTGACGGCGTTGATCATGTAGACTTCGTCGGGCGTCAGCGCCGGCAGCGCTGCAGCTTCGTTCACCTTGGCGAGCGCACCGGCGTTGTCACCGGCAGCCGACAGCTTCTGCGATTCGGCGAGTGCCTGCTGCACCGGCTTCGAAAGCTTGAACTTCGGTGCTGCGGGCTTGTCGGCGGCTTGTGCCGGCACAGCGACACCGACAACCACGCCGGTCGTCGCGAGCAGTGCCGAAATCGCCAGAGTTGTGAACTTCTTCATCGCGTAAGACTCCCCAAAATGCCGCCTGACAGCGGGCGCTGTCTGCGTTTCAACATGTGTTTGCGCTAGCCCCGAGCGGCGCTGAGGTCAATCGGCTATGGCCAATTGATTATTGTCGCGCGGCTGAATGGCGATTGAACCGGCAACCGGCCATTTCGCAAAAAAGCAAAAAGGGCCGGACGCGTGTGCGCCCGGCCCTTCATGTTCGATTCGATGGTAGAAGCTTACTTCTTCATCGCGTCGGCAGCGGCCTTGACCTTGTCCGCACCGTCGCTGACGGCACCGGCAGCAGCCGAAGTCGCGTCAGCAGCAGCAGCCGTCGTGGCAGCAGCAGCGTCAGCAGGCGCAGCGGCCATTGCATCGGCAGCAGCGTCGGTGGCGACAGCAGCGTCGGTCGTGGCGACAGCGGCGGCGTCGGTTGCAGCAGCAGCAGCATCAGTCGCAACAGCAGCGTCGGTTGCCGGTGCTTCGGTCGTGGTTGCAGCGGTATCAGCGGCCTTTTCGCCGCAAGCTGCGAGCAAACCCAGGCTGGCGACTGCCACCAGCGTCATTGCCGTCTTCATGTGTGTTTCTCCTTAGACATTGATGCGTGTGACACGCGAGCGCCCCCATATACATTTCAGACACGGATGCGAAGCGTTTATGCATCAACATTACGTGCTGTGCAACAGGAGAGAAGAACATGCCACAAGACACCGCCAACACGCAAATCGTGCGTATGTTGCTTGGCGCCAGCCTCGTTCTGGGCAGCGTTTATCCGCTGATCGAACCGCAGTTGGCACCGGTGCCGGGCGTGGTGCTCAAGGGGCTATGCGTTGGCCTGCTGGCGCTGGTGGCGTTGTTGTGGGCGCGCAGCACCGATGGCTGGCTGCTCGCCGGTGTCATGGCGGCGGGCGGCATCGGCAGCGGACTGGGCGAGAACCGCTGGGTCGTCGAGGTCGGGCAGACGATCGCGCATAATCCGCAGCAGGTCGTCGTCGAGCGTCCGGGCGATGTCCTGCGGGCAGGCCAGGTATTGGTTCTCCTCCTGCCGCACCCAGCCCACGGCGTAGGTGATGTTCACGCCGCGCCGCACGCCGACACGGCCACCTGCAGGCACGTGTGCTGCGGCTGTGCTTCACGTCCGAGCACTACCAGCTCTACCTGCGCTACCAGTCGGGCCGCCACAGCGGCGGCGGCATGGACCACGACAGCGTCGACCAGTACACCCAGTTCCTGCTGCAAAGCCGGGTCAATTCGCGCCTGGTGGAGTTCAGAACGCCTGATGCCCCTGATGGCACCCCGGGCGATCTCAAGATGGTCTCGATCCTGGACATCCTCAACGATGGCCTGTCGGCGGTCTACACCTTCTATGCGCCGGAACCGGACGCCAGCTATGGCACCTTCAATGTGCTGTGGCAGATCGAGCAGGCCCGCCAGATGGGCCTGTCGCACGTCTACCTGGGCTACTGGATACAAGACAGCCCCAAAATGAGTTACAAGGCGCGGTTTGCGCCCATGCAGCTCCTGCGGGACGGTGAATGGTGCGAGTTCGACGCGATGCCGCGCGATAAGATAGAAAACTAGAGCCCTATGACAAAACCCATTTCCGATATCCCCAGCAAGCCGACGGTCCAGGTCATTGAACGCATGTTCAACCTGCTGGAGGTGCTTGCATCGCGCGAGGAGCCGGTGTCGCTGAAGGAAATCAGCGAAAAGACCGGCCTTCATCCGTCCACTGCGCACCGCAT
>CALDHQ010000709.1 GCA_937894055.1 uncultured Polymorphobacter sp. | reverse complement strand
CACCTGCTCGCCAGCGTCGATGCGCTAGAGCCCGCTGCGAAAGTCGTGGTCGTCGGGTCGCAGCGCGAACAGGTCGAGGCCGCCGTCGCCGGCACCGGCACGGCGATTGCAGTCCAGGACCCGCAGCATGGCACCGCGCATGCTGTCCAGCAGGCTGAAGCCGCGCTCAAGGGCTTCGACGGCGACGTGCTGATTCTCTACGGCGATGTGCCGCTGGTTTCGACCGCGACGATGGCAGCGATGCTCGGGCAGTTGGATGACACGACCGCGGTGGTGGTGCTCGGCTTCCGCCCCGATGACGCCGCCGCCTATGGCCGCATCGAGGCCGATGAGACGGGCCGCATCACCAAGATGGTCGAGTTCAAGGACGCCTCGCCCGCCGAACGCGCGATCACGCTGTGCAATTCGGGGCTGATGGCGGTGCGCTCGGCCGATTTGTGGCCACTGCTGGCGCGCGTCGGCAACGACAATGCCGCGAAGGAATATTACCTCCCCGACATCGTCGGGCTGGCGACGGCCGACGGCAAGCGCGCCATCGTCATCGAAACCACCCCCGAGGAGGTCGCCGGCATCAACTCGCGCGCCGAACTCGCAGGCGTCGAGGCCGCGTGGCAGGCGGTGCGCCGCCGCCAGATGATGGACAACGGCGTCACGCTGATCGCGCCCGAAACGGTGTGGTTCGCCTTTGATACCGAAATCGGCCGCGACGTGACGATCGAACCCAATGTGTTCTTCGGCCCCGGCGTGCGCATCGCCGAAGGCGCGACGGTGCACGCGTTCAGCCACATCAGCGGCGCGACGCTCGGCGTCGGCGCCGAAGTCGGGCCGTTCGTGCGTCTGCGCCCCGGTGCCGAACTCGGCGCCAACACCAAGGTCGGCAATTTCGTCGAAATCAAGAAGGCCAAGCTCGGCGACGGCGCCAAGGCCAGCCACCTGACCTACCTCGGCGATGCCGATATCGGCGCCGGTGCCAACATCGGCGCGGGCACCATCACCTGCAATTATGACGGCTTCTTCAAATACCGCACCGTCATCGGCGCGGGCGCATTCATCGGCTCGAACAGCGCTCTAGTCGCCCCCGTGACCATCGGTGCCGGCGCGATTGTCGGTGCCGGCAGCGTCATCACCCGCGATGTCGAGGCCGATGCGCTGGCGACGGCACGCGGCGACCAGGCGGCCAAGCCCGGCTGGGCGGCACGCTTCCGCGCGGCGCAAACGGCCAAGAAATCCTCCGGCAAAAAGGCCTGACCCATGTGCGGCATTATCGGCATCCTCGGTTCCAGCGATGTCAGCGACCGCCTGATCGAAGGGCTGCGCCGGCTCGAATACCGCGGCTACGACTCCGCCGGTATCGCCACCATCCATGACGGCGTCATCGATCGCCGCCGGGCCGAGGGCAAGTTGAACAACCTCGTCGCGCGACTGGCGGCAGACCCCCTGCCCGGCCACACCGGTATCGCGCACACGCGCTGGGCGACGCACGGCGCGCCGACCGAAGACAACGCACATCCGCACACCGCCGGCGACGTCACCATCGTCCACAACGGCATCATCGAGAACTTCAAGCCGCTGCGCGACGAACTCATCGCCGATGGCCGCAAGTTCCTCAGCCAGACCGACACC
>CALDHQ010000708.1 GCA_937894055.1 uncultured Polymorphobacter sp. | reverse complement strand
CCGAGCATGGGGCTGGCGCCGCTGATGGTGCAGGCCACGCTGGCGATCGCGGCGGCGGGCGTTTCGACCATCACGCCCAGTGGGACATCGGCGCGGAATGGCACGCGCCGTTCGGCCAGTTCCGCCACCGCTTCGTCGATGAGCTGGCGCGTTTCGCGTACTTCGTCGACGGTGACGACCAGCGGCAGCATGATGCGCAGATCGCCGTGCACACCGGCGCGCAGCAAGGCGCGGAGCTGCACCTTGAACAGCTCGCTCTCGTCGAGGCACATGCGGATGGCGCGCCAGCCGAGGAACGGATTGGCCTCGGTCGGAAATCCGCCCACGGGCAGCTTGTCGCCGCCGACGTCGAAGGTGCGGATGATCACGGGACGCGTACCGAACGCCTGAATGACCTTCTTGTACGCCTTGTACTGCTCTTCCTCGTCGGGCATGGTGGCACGGCCCACGACGAGGAACTCGGTCCGCATGAGGCCCACGCCATCGGCGCCGCCCATGAGCACGGCCTGCGCGACCGCGCGGCGGTGGTGATCGCCGTGGTGATCATCTACTTCTACACCCGTTGCTGGCGTAGCACCTTCTTGGTGATCTTCTGCTCGATGATCTGGGGCGAGACCGCAGGCCGCTGGGCTGGGCGCTGCCCGCGGCATGGGTCTTTGGCATGCTGGGAGCGTTGACCAAGGTCACCACCTTCGCCGCGTTCTGGATCGCCTGCGCCCTGCTCGTGCTCGAGCGCATCGCGGCACGGCGCCGCACGGGCGAGCCGGCGGCGGCGCCCCTCGTGCTCGTCGTCGAACCACAGGCGGACGAACGCCTCGCCCATCCCGAACCGCAGCAGGATGCTCGTGAGGATGACGAGCGCCAGCAGCGTCTCGGCGCCGATCATGCCGGGTTCGGCATCGGCGAACGGCAGGCGCTTGTCTTCCTGGCTGCGCGGGTCATGCCCCGACGCGATGCAATCGATGGTGCCGTCGGCAAGCCCCGCCAGCACCGCCTGCCGGTCGTCCTCGCTGCGCAGCGGCGGCGACAGCCGCGCAAAGCTGCGGTAGCCCGACACCGACTGCTCGCTCATCAGGAAATGGCCGGGCGTGACGCCGCAAGTGACCGCCAAACCGCGGGCCTTCGCCGCGCGTACCAGCGCAATGCTTTCGGCGGTGGTGACTTGCCGGAAATGCAGCCGCGCGCCGGTCGCCTCGGCAATGCGCAGGTCGCGCGCCACCGCCAGCGCCTCGGCAAACGCCGGTGCTGCGGGCAGCCCGAGCCGCGTCGCGACTTCGCCGTCGGTGGCGACCGCATCGCCGGTCAGCGTCGCATCCTCGGCATGGCTGACCACGACAAGGTCGAACCCCGCCGCATATTGCATCAGCCGGTACATGACGCCGCTGTCGGCAATGCCGGCGCGACCGGTGGCGACGCCGACCGCACCGGCAGCCTGGCACAGCCCGATTTCGGCGAGTTCGGCGCCCAGCAGCCCGCGCGTCGCAGCAGCCAGCGGATGCACCCAGATATGTGGCTTGGTGGCGCCCCAGGCGAAGCCGATCATCGCCGGATTGTCGAGCGGCGGCTTCTGGTCGGGCATCAGCATGACGCGGGTGATGCCGCCGGCGTGGTAGGCGCGCCAATCGGCCTTGAAGACGCCGGCGTCGATCAGACCGGGTGCGATGGTCAGACCCTTGGCGTCGATGATCTGGCAGTTCGACGGCAGTTCGACGCTACCCACCGCGACAATCTCGCGGTCGGCGACCAGCACGCTGCCAAGCTGGGTGTTGGTGAACGCGGTGACGGGGTGGCCGTTGCTCATGCCCAGCCCTCAACCTTGCGGGTGCGGCGCGTCAGCACGTCGAGGCAGGCCATGCGCACCGCGACGCCCATTTCGACCTGCTCGGTGACGCCCGAACGCGTGATGTCATCGGCGACCGCGCTGTCGATTTCGACACCGCGGTTCATCGGCCCGGGGTGCATCACCAGAACGTCGGATTTGGCCGCCGCCAGCCGCGCCGGGGTCAGCCCGAAAAAGTGGAAATATTCGCGGCTCGACGGCACGAACGCGCTCGACATGCGCTCGCGCTGCAGCCGCAGCATCATCACGACATCGGCGCCCTCGAGCCCCGCATCCATGTTGGTGAAGACCTCGACACCCAGCCGCTCGACGTCGGCGGGCAACAGCGTCCGCGGCGCCACCGCACGCACCTTGGCGCCCAGCGTACCGAGCAAGGCGAAGTTCGAGCGCGCCACGCGGCTGTGCAAAATGTCGCCGCAGATCGCCACGGTCTTGCCGGCGATGCTGCCGAGCCGCCGCCGGATGGTCAGCGCATCGAGCAAAGCCTGCGTCGGATGTTCGTGGCGACCGTCACCGGCGTTGAGCACCGGGCAATCGACCTTTTCGGAAATCAGCTGCACCGCGCCCGAAAGCCCGTGGCGGATGACGATGACATCGGGGTGCATGGCGTTCAACGTCAGCGCGGTATCGAGCAGCGTCTCGCCCTTCTTCACCGACGAAGTGCTGACGCCCATGTTGACGACATCGGCGCCCAGCCGCTTGCCGGCAATTTCAAAGCTCAGCAGCGTCCGCGTGCTGTTTTCAAAAAACGCGTTGATCTGCGTCAGCCCGCGCAAAGGCCCCTCGCCGCGCAGCAGCACGCGCTTGGCCGGGTCGCGGTTGATATCAATCCAGCGCTCGGCCTCGTCGAGCAGCCAGCCAGCCTGCGCCGGCGTCAAGTCGGCAACCCCGAGCAGATGGCGATGCGGAAATAGCTGTTCCCCAAGCGAAAGCGATGCGGCTGCGCGGGGTGTCAACGTCATGAATGCAGCGTGTAACGCCATCGCCGCCAAAACGGAAGCCGGCAAGGTGCAGATTTTAGCAGATTGAAGGGCCTCCGGCGGGCAGGCCTGAGGCCTGCACCCATTTGAAGCGCGCTAAACAATCGGGTGCAGGCCTCAGGCCTGCCCGCCGGAGGCTCTTAGTTCGCGGCGACTGCCTGCATGGCTTCGAGGCGGGCGACCTGCGCACCCAGCGTGCGCTGTTCGCCGGCGTCGGTGGCCAGACGCAGCTTTTCGCGCGCCAGGCTGAGGTCGGCGATGACGGCGTCGACGGCGATGTCGGCGACCGGCATGGCGCTTTCCGCCAGGATGGTCAGGCCGTTGGCGCCGACTTCGGCAAAGCCGCCATCGATGAACACGCGTTCGGGGGTGTCGTTCAGGCCGGTCGGATAGACGAGGATCGCGCCGGGGCGGATCGTCGACATGAACGGCGCGTGGCCCGCGAGCACGCCGAAGTCACCCTCGGCGCCCGGAACGACGACCATGAACACTTCGTCCGAGCGCAACAGCTTCTCGGGCGAAACGAGTTCGAAGTGGAGGAGGTCTGCCATGCTAAATCTCTATTCCTTCACGAACGCAACAGTGGCCAATGCTTGAGGCATGTCAGCGTACGCAGTGGGGTCTTTTGGGCCTGAAACGATATAATTTACCGGCGCTCTGCCTGCCTGTTCCCAAGCAAAAACCGCAGAAATCATCTTATCCGTTTGCTTTGATTTTGCTTGGTCGAGCTTGAACGGCGAGTTGCTGGCGTTCAGCGATTGCAAAATCCAATCGAGTGGCTTCCCATCGGTCATTTGCGACACCACCACCGTACATGATCGCACGGCTGGTGTCGCAATCAACAATATATCACCCTTCTCACCGAACGGGACGTGACGTGCAACTTGAGGTGTTCCAAACGCCGGATTCAGCAGCCCTTGGTCAATTGACTTAAGATCTGGAACCGGCTGGAAGGCCGGTCCAACTGCATCGATAGGCGTGCCTGCAACATTCTGAAGGCATGCCATGATGGCATCCTGTACCACGTGCATGCCGGCATCCGTGGCGAAGCGCGCCTCCAGGCGCGGCTTCTGACGCAGCGGCGTGACATCGTCAGCAGAATAGTTGAACAGGGAAGATACGGCAGTGGCTGAATTCAGATTCTGCTGGGCATCA
>CALDHQ010000707.1 GCA_937894055.1 uncultured Polymorphobacter sp. | reverse complement strand
TGTTCGCCGCCTATGCCGCCTATAGCGACTATGAAACCGGCCGCGTCGTCGATGCATTCCAGAAGCTCGGCAAGCCCGAAAACACGCTGGTCATCTACATCAACGGCGACAACGGCACGAGCGCCGAGGGTGGACCGCTCGGCACCCCGAACGAAGTCGCGTTCTTCAACGGCCTGAATCAGATTCCGGCCGAAGTGCAGATGAAGTTCTACGACGTCTGGGGCACCGAGGCGACGTACAACCATATGTCGGCGGGCTGGTCCTGGGCGTTCGACACGCCGTTCGACTGGTTCAAGCAGAACGCCTCGCGACTGGGCGGCATCAACCAGAACATGGTGGTGTCATGGCCGGCGCGCATCAAGGACAAGGGCGCGCTGCGCCAGCAGTTCACCCACGTCATCGACGTCGTGCCGACCATCCTCGAGGCGGCGGGCATTCGCGCCCCCGAGACTGTCGACGGCATCAAGCAGAAGCCGATCGAAGGCACCAGCTTCGCCTATACCTTCGATGCCGCGAACGCCAATGCGCCGTCGCGCCACAAGGTCCAGTATTTCGAAATGATGGGCCAGTACGCACTGTATGACGACGGCTGGCTGCTCAGCACTGCCGTCAACCGCGCGCCGTGGGAAGCCTTTGGCGCGGCGAACCCCGATCCGCTGAACAACCAGACCTTCCAGCTGTATCAACTCGGGAGCGACTTCAACCAGACCACCGACATCGCGGCGGCCAACCCCGCCAAGGTTGCCGAGATGCGCGCCAAGTTCCTGGAGGAGGCGAGGAAATACGAGGTGCTGCCGATGGATGCCTCGGTGGCCGCGCGTATCGTCGCGCCGCGTCCCAACATCACCGCGGGCCGGACAAACTTCGTCTACACGCGGCCGATGGTCGGCCTGCCGCAGGGCGATTCACCCAACATCCTCAACAGCTCGTACACCTTCACCGCCGATATCGAAGTGCCGGCCAGCGGCAGCGCTGACGGCATGATCGTGACGTCGGGCGGTCGCTTCGGCGGCTACGGCTTCTACATCAAGGACGGCAAGCCGGTGTTCCTGTGGAACATGGTCGACCTCAACCGCATCAAATGGGCCGGCACCGACGTGCTGACCCCGGGGCGCCATGTCATCAGCTTCGAGTTCAAATATGACGGGCTCGGCGTCGGCACGCTGG
>CALDHQ010000706.1 GCA_937894055.1 uncultured Polymorphobacter sp. | reverse complement strand
CCGAGCGCAGCGGCGTGCACGTATGAACCGAAAAAGGTTGCCGCCCTCGCCCTCTCGCCGTCAGCCGCGCGGCTGCCGGGCAGCGGCCCGCACACGCGGGTGTGTGCGCGCGTGTACCAGCCCCGCCCTCCCTCCCGCTCCGCGCCGGCCCCCTCCGTCGTCCCCCCACGCCCCCCTGCGCGCACGCGCAGCACCAGGGGATCGCGGGGAGGTAGGTTGCCGCGCTCGGGCGCGGCGCACGGCCCGTCTCTCTCAGTCAGACGGTGCGCATGCAGCGCGCCGGCGCGGCGCACCAGCGACTGCATCGAAATCGCTGCGGCCATACTGCGCTGGTCATTGTCGAGGCTGACATAGACGACGGTAATCGGCACATCGGCGTGCGCGGCTTCGAGTGCGGCGCGCGGGACAATGCGTGAGTCGTAGCTGAAACCGGGGTCGATGACCTCGATATCGACGCTGCCGCGCAGGTCGGGGCAGCGCAGCATCAGGCTGGCTTCGATTTCGCGGGCGCGCGGGTCGATGATCGTCAGCTTGGGCTTGCCGAGGTAGGTCACCAGCGACGACAGCAACAGGTCGGTCATCGCCGCCTCGCCGCCGCGACCGAAGCCGAGCATGACGGCGTGGATGCGCTGCTGGCCGAGCGCCTTGGCGACGAGGAACGGCGGGTGCGTCCAGTGCAGCGCGCGCAACGCCAGCTGCGCTTCGGACACGATGCGAACGCCCGAAATATTTTCGAGCTCGTCCATGCGCTCGGCAAACCACGGGTCGGCGCAGTTCATCACCACGGGCACCTTGGGCGCCGCCTGCCGCAAGTCGCGCACCGCCGCGATCAGCCGCGCTTCGTCGCCGAACGCGACAAGGCACTGGCGCGCGCGGTCGGCGCCGAAGGTTTCGGCAACATCGGCGTTCCAGCGCCGTTCGACGACCAGCACGCCGGGCACCGGCGGCTCGGGCGCGACGCTGTCGGTAATCCAGGTCGTCAGCACGCGGCGCGCGCCGGCGGCTTCGGCGACCCAGCGCGCGACGCCGTGGTCACCGACAATCAGCAAATGCCCCGACCGCTGGCGGCCGCCGATTTCGGCAAGCTGCTTTGACAGCAACAGCATCACCGCCTTGGCACCGATGACGCTGAACGTGGCGAGGCCGAGCCAGCGCGCGACTTCGACGCGCCAGTCGTGGTTGAAGCTCGATGCGTCCTCGTAAAAGGTCAGCAGCGTGATGCTGCCGAAGGCACGGTAGAGGATGTCGCTCGTGGTCAGTTCGAGCGCGGCGGCCTGATGGCTCCAGCCCCAGATCGCAAACGCCACCGAGCTGACGGCGAGCACCACCAGCAAAACGGTGAGGTTGAGGAAACGCCGCATCGCGCTGGGTTACCGCGATTGTCCGCCGTCGACCG
>CALDHQ010000705.1 GCA_937894055.1 uncultured Polymorphobacter sp. | reverse complement strand
CCGCGCCCAAGTCGAAAATCGCGAAGGGCAATTTTCGCCTTGGACGCTGGCCGCGCTAGCGGCGAAACAGCGCGTCACCCTGCTGCTGCGCCGTACCCAGTTCGGTCGGCGGCGCGCCATGCTCGGCGATATGCGCGGCAGCGACGCGTTCCGCCTGCAGCTGTTCGATCAGCTGCGCACGTTCGCCGGCAATCTTGCCGTCGTCGGGGCTGGCGACGATGCCGGCCTTCTTGGCAGCTGCCGCGACCAGCGCATCGAGCTCGCGCTGCGCGCACAGGCCGAGCGTGACGGGATCCTTGGGCTGGATGTTGGCGATGTTCCAGTGGCTCTTGTCGCGGATCGTCGCGATCGTCGACTTGGTGGTGCCGATGATGCGCGAAATCTGGCCGTCGGTGATTTCGGGGTGGTTGCGGATGATCCACGCGATGCCGTCGGGCTTGTCCTGGCGCTTGCTGACCGGCGTGTAGCGCGGGCCCTTGGTGCGACGCTCCTGCTCTGGCTGCTTTTCCAGGCGCAGGCGCGCGTCGGGGTCGGCAGCGCAGCGGTCGATTTCGGCCTGCGTCAGTTCGTTGGCGCGGATCGGGTCGCGGCCCGACAGCTTGGTCGCGGCGGTGTCATCGGCAATCGCCTGGATTTCGAGGATGTGCAGACCGCAGAAAGCGGCAATCTGCTCAAAGGTCAGCGCCGAGTTGTCGACCAGCCAGGCGGCGGTCGCGTGCGGCATCAGCGGCGTAAGTTGAGCGGACATTTTCGGTAACCTTGGGTTTCAGACATAGAAAGAGCCGCCCCGGTCGGGACGGCTGTGCTGGTGCAATGTAGGCCGATTGCGAACGCCAATCAAGCGCCGCAGCCTAATCCATGCTCAGCACGATCTTGCCGACATGCGTCCCCGCCTCCATGCGCCGGTGCGCGTCGGCGGCTTGCGCCAGCGGCAGAACGCAATCGGTCACGGCGCGCAACCGTGTCTGCGCGAACAGCGGCCAGACCTTGGCTTCGAGCTCCGCCGCCACCGCCGCCTTGAACGCCACCGGGCGCGGCCGCAGCATCGAGCCGGTAATCACCAGCCGCTTGCGCATCACCGCGGTGAAATCGACTTCGGCGCGCGGCCCGCGCTGGAAAGCGATCGAGACATGCCGCCCGTCATCGGCGAGGCTGGCGATATTCTTCGGGATATAATCGCCGCCGACCATGTCGAGCACGATATCGACGCCGCGCCCGGCGGTCAGCGTCGCGACTTCGGCAGCGAAATCCTGGGTCTTGTAGTTGATCGCATGGTCGGCGCCGAGCGCCAGTGTCGAGGCGCATTTGTCGTCGCTGCCCGCCGTCACGATGACCGTCAGCCCGAACGCCTTGGCGAGCAGGATCGCCGTGACGCCGATGCCCGAGGTGCCGCCGTGGACCAGCACGCTCTCGCCGGCCTTCGCCGCGCCGCGCTGGAACAGGTTCGACCAGACGGTGAAATAGGTTTCGGGCAGCCCCGCCGCATCGGCAAAGCTCAACCCCGCCGGCACAGGCAGGCACTGGCCGCCCGGCGCGACGCAATATTCGGCATAGCCGCCGCCCGCGACCAGCGCGCAGACCTTGTCGCCGACCTGCCAGCGCGGCGTGTCCGTCCCCACCGCGACAATCTCGCCGGCAATTTCCAGCCCCATGATCGTCGGCGTGCCCGGCGGCATCGGATACAGCCCGAGCCGCTGCAGCACGTCGGGGCGGTTAACGCCAGCGGCAGCAACACGCACCAGCACCTCGCCCGGCCCCGGTTGCGGCACCGGCCGCGTCACCGGCACCAGCACTTCGGGGCCGCCGGCTGCGGCGGGATCAATGGCGGTCATGGTCGTGGGAATGTTGCTCATAGCGCTGATATTGACTCTGCCGCCGCCAAGGTCAAATCTTCGCCCCATGGACATCGACGATCTCGAACCACGCAAGCGCGATGACGCGCTCGCCGCGTTGATGCGGCAGGATCTCGATCCGCTGTCAGTCGCCGAGCTTGACGAGCGCGTCGAACGACTCGAAGCCGAAATCGCCCGCACCAAGGCCAAGCGCGACGCCGCAAGCAAGTTCCGCAGCGCGGCGGATCAGCTTTTCCGCAAATAGCCCCCTTCCCTCTCCCTTCAGGGGAGAGGGCGACTCGCGCGGCAGCGCGGCGGGGTGAGGGTGGAAGCGACGCATCCGATGAGTCGCAAACTGTCGCGCTCCAAAACCACCGCAGCCGCCGCGGCCCCACCCTCACCCGGGCCGCCTGCGGCGTCTCTCGCCTCTCCCCTCAAGGGAGAGGGGTAGAAGGGCACCGCGACAACAAGCCCCTTGCACTTGCTTTACGTTAACGTAAGGTAGCCCCAAACCAAGCCTTGGGGAATGACACCATGAACTTCGACTTTTCCGACGACGCCAAAACCATGCGCGAATCGGCGCGCAAGTTTCTCGATGCCAATGCCGGCGCGGCCATCGCGCGCAAATCGATGAACGGCACTGCCACCTATGACGCCGATTTGTGGAAGGCGGTCATCGACCTCGGCTGGACCGCAGCGCGCGTGCCGGAAGAATTCGGCGGCGTCGGGCTGACGGCCGAAGAATCCTGCGTCCTCGCCGAAGAAGCCGGCCGCAGCCTCGCCCCCATCCCGCTGACCTCGGTCCTCGCCGCCACCGAAGCGCTGCTGCGCGCCGGCAGCAAGGAACAGCAGGCGCGCTGGCTGCCCGGCATCGCCGAAGGCAAGGTCATCGCCTGCGTCGGCTGGGGCGAAGGCAATGCCGCCTCGCCGTCGACCGCCGCACTCACAGTCAAGGACGGCAAGGCCAGCGGCGTCAAGCTGCCGATCGCCGACCTGCTCGGCGCCCAGCTCGCCATCATCACCGCCAACGGCCCCAAGGGCGTGCAGCTTTATCTGGTCGATCTCGGCGGTGCCGGGGTCAAGACCGAGCTCGTCGAAACGCTCGACCTGGTGCGCCGTTCGGGCAAGCTGACGCTCGACAACGCCGCCGTCGAAGCACTCGGCGATCCCGACGCCTATCAGGACTGGCTCGACCGCGCCGCCATCCTCGCAGCGTTCGAAGCGCTCGGCACCACCGCCGCGTCGATGGACATGACCGTCGCCTATGCCAAGGACCGCGTCGCCTTCGGGCAGCGCATCGGCCGCTACCAGGGCGTCAAGCACAAGTGCGCCGACATGTATATCAAGCTCGAACTGGCGCGCGCGCACGCGCTGCACGGCGCCTGGGCGATGGGTGCCGACGCCGGTGAGCTGCGACAGGCTGCGTCAGCAGCGCGCGTTGCCAGCCTCGACGCCTTGAGCTTTACTGCAGAAGAGACGGTGCAGCTGCACGGCGGCATCGGCTTCACGTGGGAGAGCGACTGCCAATTCTACTACCGCCGCAACCGCCAGCTCGCTTCGGCACTCGGCAGCAGCGCGTGGTGGGCCGACCGGCTGGTGCGCGCGCTCGAACGCCGCAACGCCGCTTAAGACATTCATAGAAGGACACAGCATCATGGACTTCAACGATACCGCACCCGAAGCCGAATACCGCGCCAAGGCGCGCGCCTGGCTCGAAGCCAACATCGGCGAATATCGCGAACCGACCGAATTCGGGCGCGGCCACGCCGATTTCGTCCGCCATTCGAAGATCTGGCAGAAGAAGAAGTATGACGCCGGCTACACCGGCATCACCTGGCCCAAGTCGATGGGCGGCCAGGGCCTCGGCCCGATGAACTCGATCATCTACAACCAGGAAGAAAGCCGCTTCCACGCGCCGACCGGGCTCTATGCCATCGGCCTCGGCATGTGCATCCCGACCGTCTTCTCGCACGGCACGCCCGAGCTCATCGAACGCTACGTCGCCAAGGCGCTGTCGGGCGTCGAAGTCTGGTGCCAGCTGTTTTCCGAACCCATCGCCGGGTCGGACCTCGCCGGCATCCGCACCAAGGCGGTCAAGGACGGCGATACCTGGACGATCGACGGCCAGAAGGTCTGGACGACCAACGCGCATCTTTCGGACTTCGGCATCATCGTCTGCCGCACCGATCCGTCGAAGCCCAAGCACAAGGGCCTGACGATGTTCATCGTCGACATGCACGCGCCGGGCGTCGAAGCCCGTCCGCTCAAGCAGATGTCGGGCGGCGCCGACTTCAACGAAGTCTTCTTCACCAACGTCAAGGTCCATGACAGCCACCGCGTCGGCGCCGAAGGCGACGGCTGGAAGGTCGCATTGACGACGCTGATGAACGAGCGCCTCGCGGTCGGCGGCAAGCCGAGCCATGCGCCCGGCTACAAGACGCTGATGACGCTCGCTGCCGGCATCCAGACCGACAATGGTCCGGCCATCGGGCAGTCGACGGTCCGTGAACGCATCGCCTCCACCTACATCGCCGACGAAGGCATCAAGCTGACGCAGATGCGCGCGCAATCGGCGCTGTCGCGCGGTGAAATGCCCGGACCCGAGCAGTCGATCTCGAAGGTCGTCGTCGCCAAGACGATGCAGGACCTCGCCTCGTTCGCGATGGACCTCAACCAGTCGAGCGGCGTCGTCACCGACGGCAGCAACCCCGAACTCAACCGTTTGCAGGGCAGCTACATGGCGTCGGCTGGGCTGCGCATCGCCGGTGGTACCGACGAAATCCTGCGCAACATCATCGCCGAACGCGTGCTCGGGCTGCCCGGCGACATGCGGCCGGACAAGGACACGCCGTATAACGAAATCAAGGCGATGTAAGGAACGACAAGGGCCTCCGGCGGGCAGGGGCTAGCCCCTGCACCCGGTTTTTGGGCGGTGACACAACAGCCAGCGCAGATTGGTTGCACCGACCAAATAGATGGGTGCAGGCCTCAGGCCTGCCCGCCGGAGGCTCTAAAATCTGGGGGGATTCCATGCGCCACA
>CALDHQ010000704.1 GCA_937894055.1 uncultured Polymorphobacter sp. | reverse complement strand
GCCGCGCGCAGCCGTGGCGTGACGATGTGCGGACGGCGGGTTAAACATGGCAGGCAGAATTTTCCCGTCGCGCACCATCGCCGGCTACACCGCCAAGATGTTCCTGGTGCGGACGTTCGCATTCCTCGCCGCGCTGGTGGTCATCCTGCAGACGCTCGACCTGCTCGGCGAATCGTCGAACATCTTGGCGGCCGGCAACTCCGAGGCGCAGCTGTGGTATTACGTGTCATTGCGCGCGCCGCAGATTGCCGCGCTGTTCCTGCCGTTTTCGGTGCTGCTCGGCACGCTGGTGACACTCGCCACGCTCAACCAGAACAGCGAGGTGGTGATCTTCAAATCCGCCGGCATTTCGGCGCACCAGATTCTGGCGCCGCTGATTTTTGCCGCGCTCGGCATTGCGGTGCTCAATTTCGCCTTCAATGAAACCGTGCTGGTCAAGGCCAATGCCACGCTCGATGCGTGGAAAGGCAGCGAGTACAAGAAGCTGCCCGCCGGCCCGAAGACCGTCACCAACAGCTGGGTGCGCGGCGGCGATGACCTTTTCAACGCCGAAACCGTCACCGGCACCGGTGCGGCGACGCAGCTCCGCAACGTCACCATCTATGACCGGTCGGGCAACCGGCTGCAGCGCGTCATCCGCGCCACCGCAGCCCGGCCGATTTCCGACGGCTGGCGGCTGACCGGCGTGCGCGCCTTCGATGTCAACCGCGGCGTCGAAACCGCCAGCGAAGTGCTCAGCGTCAAAAGCCCGGTCACGCCGGCGCAGTTCACCACCGTGTCGGTCAACGCCGACTTCGTGCCGTTCTGGAAGCTGCTCGGCGACATCCGCGAACAGCGCGACGCCGGCAAGCCCGTCGACCAGTTGATCGCCAAGGCCAACCACAAGATTTCGGGGCCGCTGTCGGCAGTGCTGATGCCGCTGCTCGGTGCCGTCGCCGCCTTCGGGCTGGCGCGGTCGGGGCACCTGTTCTTCCGCGCCGTCATCGGACTGGCGCTGGGCTTCACCTTCTTCGTCGCCGACAACTTCCTGATGGCGATGGGCAGCTTCGGCAACATCCCGCCGCTGCTCGCCGCCTGGGCGCCGTTCCTGCTGTTCTTCCTGATCGGCGAGGCCGTGCTGTTCCGCACCGAGGAATAGCCGCGCAAAAAGTGCGGCCAACGTCCAAAATCCGCCGCATTGGCGCGCTATTTGCCACCATCAAAGGCGATGTGCGCCCCAAAGGAGAAGTCAAGGTGAAGGCTGGAGTTTTGCCAAAGCCCGGTATCTGGAATCGCTCGCACTTCCTCGACAAGATGAGCCTGCGCGAGCTGGTCGTTGCCTATTTCCAATACTACGCCATCCAGGCCTATCTGGTGCTGACCGCCGTGTGCGCGTACATCGCCTGGGCCAACCCGACGACGCTGGTGCGCGGCTTTGTCGCAGCCGCGTTTGCGGTCGTGGTCTATCCGTTCGCCTGGTACGTGCTGCACCGCTGGGTCCTGCACGGCCGCTGGATGTGGCGTTACCCGCTGCTGTCGCCGGCGTGGAAGCGCATCCACTATGACCATCATCAGGACCCGAACCACCTCGAAGTGCTGTTCGGCGCGCTCTACACGACGCTGCCGACGATCGTCATCGCCACAGCCCCGGTCGGCTATCTGATTGGCGGCATCGGCGGCGCGGCGATCGCCACCGCAGCCGGCCTGCTCGCGACCTGCTTCTACGAATTCTGCCACTGCATCGAACACCTCAACATCAAGCCCAAGGCGAAGTGGCTGGCGGAGATGAAGATGCGTCACATGGCGCACCATTTCCACGATGAAGACGGCAATTTCGGCATCACCAACTTCGTCCCCGACCGGCTGTTCGGCACGCTGTACGACCGCGCCGACCGCAAGGCGAAGAGCCCGACGGTGTTCAACCTCGGCTACACCGAGGAAGTCGCCAAGGTTTACCCATGGGTCGCGAAGCTGTCGGGCGGCGTCATCCAGAACAGCCACCCGCGCCAGCGTGCGCAGGCTGCCGCCAACCAAGACACCGAACGCGCCGCGTGAACGATCCCAAGGCTGCCTCCGGGTTGGTTATCCGTGAGGTCACCAGCCCCGCCGACCGCAAGGCGTTCATCGATCTGGTCTACAAGCTGTACGCCAATGACCCGAACTTCGTGCCGCCGCTACGGTCCGATATCGCGGCGCTGATCGGCGACATCCGCAGCAATCCGTGGTTCGAACACGGCCGCGCCAAATTCTGGCTGGCGTGGCGCGGCAGCGAAGTCGTCGGCCGCATCTCGGCGCAGGTCGACACGCTGGTGCTCGAACACATCGACCCGGCGCTCGGCCATTTCGGCATGTTCGAATGCATCGATGACCCCGCCGTCGCCAAGGCACTTATCGACACCGCCGAAGCGTGGCTGCGCGCCGAGGGCATGCAGCGCGCGCAAGGCCCGTACAGCATCTCGATCTGGGATGAACCCGGCCTGCTGGTCGATGGCTTCGACAAGCCGCCGACGGTGATGATGGGCCACCACCTGCCCTATTACAAAGCGCTGATCGAAGCGTGCGGGTATGTCGGGGTCAAGGACCTCTACACCTATGAGCTCGACGTCACGCGCAGCTTCCCCGACATCGTCCAGCGCATCGTGTCGTCGGGCGAAAAAAACAAGCGCATCAGCGTCCGCAAGGTCGACAAGTCGCGCTTTGCCGAAGAAGCCGCGCTGATCCTCGACATCCTCAACGACGCCTGGACGGGCAACTGGGGCTTCGTGCCGCTGACCCCGCTCGAAGTCGCGCACGTCGGCAAAAAGCTCAAGCCGTTGGTCTATGAAGACCTGATCCGCATCGCCAGCTATGACGGCGTGCCGGTGGCGTTCATGATCGCGCTGCCCGACCTCAACGAATTCACCCGCGACCTCGGCGGCAACCTGTTCCCGTTCGGCTGGGCCAAGCTGTTGTGGCGACTGCACAACCCCAAAACCACGCGCATCCGCGTGCCGCTGATGGGCGTCCGCAAATCGCTGCAGGGCTCACGCACCGCGTCGATGCTGGCGTTCATGCTGATCGAATATATCCGCCGCTCGGGCGTCGAAACCTATGACGGCAAGGTCGGCGAAATCGGCTGGATTCTTGATGACAACGGCCCGATGCAGTCGATCGCCCGCGCCATCGACAGCCATATCACCAAGACCTACCGGATCTTCGAACGGACGATCGCTTAAGAGCCTCCGGCGGGCAGGCCTGAGGCCTGCACCCGATTATTGGGTGCAGGGGCAAGCCCCTGCCCGCCGGAGGCTCTTCTCAGCCTG
>CALDHQ010000703.1 GCA_937894055.1 uncultured Polymorphobacter sp. | reverse complement strand
GATTTCATCCAAGAGTTCATATCGACGATGAAGTTTGGCACCTCGATGTCGGCTCGTCGCATCCTGGGGCTGGAGAAGGTCCCAAGGGTCCGGCTGTTCGCCGGTTAAAGCGGTACGCGAGCTGGGTTCAGAACGTCGCGAGACAGTTCGGTCCTCTATCCTCTGTGGGCGCAGGAAAATTGAGGGGTTCGGTTCCTAGTACGAGAGGACCGGAATCGACATACCTCTGGTGCACCGGTTGTCCTGTCAAGGGCATGGCCGGGTAGCTAAGTATGGAATAGATAAGCGCTGAAAGCATCTAAGCGCCAAGCTCCTCCCAAGATGAATTTTCCCCGAAGGATCGTCGGAGACTACGACGTTGATAGGCTTCAGGTGGAAGTGCAGTAATGTATTGAGCCGAGAAGTACTAATCATCCGTTTGGCTTGATTCCTATTTTTCCAGGTGGAGCCAATGATCCTGATGCGCCACCGCCCTTTGATTTCGCCAGTGCTACACCGATCTGCCCCTGCCCCGTCTGCGCCAAGAAAAAGAAGGGCGGACAGATCTATGAGACGCCCGAGCGTTACATCTGCAATATTGCGGCCAAGGACAGCAAAGCCTGCAACGGCAGCATTCCCCACGTCCTTTGCAAAAAGGAAATCAGCACAGCCAATGCGATCAAGTTCTTCACTGAAGGTAAAACGGACCTCATTGAGGGCATGATCTCGAAACGGGACAGACCCTTTAGCGCCTTCCTTCTGTGTAAGGCAGGGGAGAAACGCCTTCTTAGCTGGGAGTTCCCACCTCGTGAAGCCAAGCCCAAAGGTCCGCCGAAGGCCGCGAAGCCACGCGGGCGCTTCGCCAAAAAAGCTGCGGCCGCCGCTGAAGCGGAAGCAGACGTCAGCCGAGGTACCGAGCAACGGCACCGGGCCACTGCCCGATTTGCCGAACGAGCCGGTCGAATTGGCACCCGAAATCTTGCCAGCTGCATCAAAGCCGAAAACCGAAACCTTCGAGGCCGCGACCGGCGCCAGCGACGTATTGTCGACGGCATAGTCGAACGTCCAGTCCTTGCCGCTGACCTTGGTCAACGTCAGCGCCAGGGTGGAACTCAGGCCGGCGAGCGGCGTGGCAACGGTCTTGTGATTGACCGACGCACCGTAAAGCCCGTCAAAGCTGACGGTCTGGGTCTTGCCGACATCGGCAGTGCTCGACCACATCAGCGTCGTCACGGCATTGGCCGACGTCGCGGCACCGGCGAGCAGCGCAACTGCCATGGAAAGGCGAAACAGCATCAAAAGCTCCCTAAATTCTCTATGGCCAACAACGGCCGTGAGCATCAAATGTTGCCTGAGGTTCAAGTTTTCAAGACCCAAATACAAATTTATTGTAAATGATAATGTGACTGCGACGCAGTCGGATTTCGGCGCGTCAATTGGCACCGTGCAGCGCACACGGTTTGCTGGCAGGGGGGCGCCGGTTCAGGCCTGGTCGGTCAGCGCGCGCAGCTCGTAAATCAGGTCGAGCGCTTCGCGCGGCGACAGCAGATCGGGGCTGATCGCCGCCAACCGTACACGCAACGCGTCGACCGTTGGCGGCGGCGGTGCCGCAGCGAACAGCGGCAGATCGCTCAAGCCGGCCGCGATGCCGCCGGTCTTCGCGCGACCGTCCTCGAGCCGCGCCAGCACCGAGCGCGCGCGGGAGATTACCGCGCGCGGCAGCCCGGCGAGTTCGGCGACCGCCAGCCCGTAGCTGCGGTCGGCGGCGCCGCTGGCGACTTCGTGCAGGAACACCAGCTTGCCGTTCCATTCGCGCACCTTGACCGTCACCAGCGCCAGCGCGTCGAGCCGCCCGGCAAGCTGCGTCAGTTCATGGTAGTGCGTCGCGAACAGGCAGCGGCAGGCGAGCGTGTCGTGCACCGCTTCGAGCACCGCCCAGGCGATGGCGAGGCCGTCGTAGGTCGAGGTGCCGCGCCCGACTTCGTCGAGAATAACGAGGCTGCGGTTGGTTGCCTGCGTCAGGATCGCGGCGGTTTCGACCATCTCGACCATGAACGTCGAACGCCCCTGCGCGAGATTGTCCGACGCACCGACGCGGCTGAACAGCCGGTCGACCACGCCGATATGTGCCGACGCGGCGGGGACAAACGACCCCGCTTGGGCGAGCACCGCGATCAGTGCATTCTGGCGCAGGAAGGTTGATTTACCCGCCATGTTGGGGCCGGTGACCAGCCACAAGCGGTTTTTGGCGCCAAGGTCGCAGTCATTGGCAACGAACGGCACGCGCGCGGCGCGACACGCCGCTTCGACCACCGGGTGCCGGCCGCCGGCGATGTCGAAGGCGCAACTGTCATCGACTTGCGCCCGCGACCAGCCTTCGAGCGCCGCCAGTTCGGCGAGCGCGCTGCCGACATCGAGCCGCGCCAGCGCCGCCGCGGTGCGGGCGATTTCGGTCGAGCGCGCCAGCACGCCCGCCACCAGTTCCTCGAAATGTGCAGCTTCGGCGGCAAGCGCATGGTCGCCGGCCTGTGCGATGCGGGTTGCCAGCGCGCCGAGCTCGACCGAGCCGAAGCGCACGACCCCGGCGAGCGTCTGACGGTGGACAAAGCCGCTGTCGGGTCGCATCAACGCGTCGCCGTAGCGGGCGGTGACGCGCGTCCCGGCGCCGCCGGCCGGACGCGGGTCGAAGTCCGAACGGTTGGTCGGGTTGCGGAAGGTGTATTCGCCGTACAGCGTCACGAAGCCGTCGGTGGCCAGAGGCAGGCCCTGCCAGCCCGACACCGTATAGGTGTTGCCGTCGGTCATCTTGCGGCCGCTCGGGTTCCGGGTGGTCTTCACGTCGGTGTAGTACTGGCCCCAGCTGACCGAGGCGCCGCCGCCCGAGCTGGCTTCGCGCAGGCGCAGGTTGATCACGCCGGCGATGGCGTCGGAGCCGTACTGGGCCGCCGCGCCGTCACGCAGCACCTGCACGTTGTCGATGGCCAGCAGCGGGATGGCATTCATGTCGGTGCCGGTGGAGCCGCGGTTGCGTGCACCGAACAGGTTGACCAGCGCCACCGTGTGCCGCCGCTTGCCGTTGACCAGCACCAGGGTCTGGTCGGGGTTAAGGCCGCGCAGGCCGCCCGTGGCGATGATGGTCGAGGTGCCGCCGCCGGCGCGGAACGGCAGGTTGAACGACGGGGCCAGAGTCTGCAGCGCCTGGAAGACGCCCGCCCGTCCCGACTTCTCGAGATCCGAGGCGGTGAAGGCGTCGATGGGCGTCGGGCTTTCCATGACCGTGCGGGCCACGCCGCGCACGCCG
>CALDHQ010000702.1 GCA_937894055.1 uncultured Polymorphobacter sp. | reverse complement strand
TGCACGAATTCAACCCGATGCTCGGCCACCGCGGCTGCCGCCTCGGCATCACCTATCCCGAAATCTACACGATGCAGGCGCGCGCCATTTTCGAAGCCGCCGTCGATGTCGCCAAGCGCACCGGCGAAGCGGTTGTGCCCGAAATCATGATCCCGCTGGTCGCGACGCCGCGCGAACTCGAAATCACCAAGGCGCTGGTCGATGGCGCCGCCGAAGCAGTGTTCACTGAGACCGGTATGCGACTGACCTACCTCGTCGGCACGATGATCGAGCTGCCGCGCGCTGCGCTGCGCGCCGGTGAAATCGCCGCCCACGCGCAGTTCTTTAGCTTCGGCACCAACGACCTGACGCAGACCGCGCTCGGCATCAGCCGCGACGACGCCGGCCGCTTCCTCGGCGCCTATGTCGACCAGGGCATCTACCCGCGCGATCCGTTCGTTTCGATCGATGTCGAAGGTGTCGGTGAACTCATCGAAATCGCCGCCAAGCGCGGCCGCGCCACCCGCCCCGACATCAAGCTCGGCATCTGCGGCGAACACGGCGGCGACCCGGCGAGCATCGCCTTCTGCGAGTCGGTCGGGCTCGATTACGTCAGCTGCTCGCCGTACCGCGTGCCGATTGCGCGGCTGGCGGCGGCGCAGGCGGCGTTGCGGGCGAGAGGGTAGGCTAAGGGCCTCCGGCGGGCAGGGGCTGGCCCCTGCACCCGATTGAAGAGCGCCAAACTAATGGGTGCAGGGGCTAGCCCCTGCCCGCCGGAGGCTCTTATTCGCCCAGCTTCCCGAACCGCGTCTCATATTCGGTAATGCGGCCTTCGTGGAGCAGCTTGGCCTGTTCGACGAGGCGGTCGCGGGTGATGCGGCCCTGGAACGGCCCGAGCTGCGAGTCGATGACCGCGACGTCGGCGCCAGTCCAGCCGGCGATCTGGCGCAGGCTGTCGATGCCAAGGTCGCGCAGCTTGGCGGCGAACTTGTCGCCGACGCCCTTGAGGTTCGACAGGTCGTGGCTTTCGGTGATGACTTCGGGCGCTGCTGCTTCGATTGCCGCGGCGGCGGGCGCTGCTGACAGCCGCTTGGCCTCGGCGCGCTTTAGCCGGTCGACTTCGTCCGACAGCGGGCGGATTTGCGCGCGCGCCATGTCGAGGTCGGTAAGCAGCCGGTCGCGCTCGGCAGTGACCATGTCGCGCTCGCCCTCGATGCGACCGATTTCGCGCTGCAGCGTCGTGATACGGTTGCGCGAGGCGCCGCGCATGATCAGCATGATAATGACCAGCACCACCGCCAGCCCGGCGAGCATCATCAGCGCCATGTTCGGTTCGTAGGTCGTGGTCATCGGGGCCTCGTCATTGTTGCGCGGTTTGCGCGTTGTTTGGCACCATGCCGGCGCCGGTGGCAAGGGTGCATCGCGCCATGCCGTTGCCGACGGTCGCCCAAGCGTTTAGGGCAAGCCTCATGCACATGCTTGCCGCTGCCCCATCCGAACTATCGCGCCGCGACCGCATATTGGCATTTGCCGCTGCCATGCTGGTGCTGCTGCTGTCGGCGCTCGACCAGACCATTGTTGCCACTGCCATGCCGCGCATCGTCGCCGACCTGTCGGGGCTCGAACGCATCGCCTGGGTCGGGACGGCGTATCTGCTGACCTCGACTGTCGTGGTGCCGATTTACGGCAAGCTTGGCGACATTTACGGGCGCCGCGCCATCCTGATTTTCGGCGTCATCGTCTTCCTGATCGGCTCGGCGCTATGCGGGCTGGCGGGCGAGTTCGGGACGCTGCCGCTGCTCGGCGACGGCATGAACCAGCTGATCATCTTCCGCGCGCTGCAGGGCATTGGCGGCGGTGCGCTGGCGACGGGTGCATTCGCCACCGTTGCCGACCTGGTGCCGCCGGCTGAGCGCGGCCGCTACACCGGGCTGTTCGGCGCGGTGTTCGGGTTGGCCAGCGTGCTTGGGCCGCTGGTCGGCGGGCTGCTCACCGACCATGCCAGCATGACCATCGCCGGGCATTACGTCAGCGGCTGGCGCTTTGTGTTCTACGTCAACCTACCGCTCGGCGCTGTGGCGCTCTATGTGCTGGCGACGCATCTCCCGCATATCGGCGTGCACCGCGCCGGCCGTTCCGGCGAACTGCTGCCGCCGGGCCACGGCTTCGGCCTGGGGCCTGGCGCCGGTAAGCTGATGGCCGAACTCGTCACCGGCGATCCGGGCAACACGGTCGTGGGCGCCCACCTCCAGCACCAGTCGTTCGGCCACCGTCCGGAGCACCTCGTCGCCGACCGCATGGGTGCCACGCACGTTCCGGTGTTCCGGACCAAGGCGCTGGACCTCGACCAGCGCAAGGCGCTCAACATCGTGTTCAACCGGGCGACCTATCCGAACCTGACGGCGCTTTTCGAACATCTGCGGGTGCCTACGCAGGTTTCCGACATGTCCTTCGCCGCATCGCTCAGCGGCGGAGCGTCTTCCGGCGGCATCTCTGTCGCGGCGACACGCTTAACGATCTGCTCCCAAAAATCGACGC
>CALDHQ010000701.1 GCA_937894055.1 uncultured Polymorphobacter sp. | reverse complement strand
GCGCACGAAATCAAGAACCCGCTGTCGGGTATCCGCGGCGCGGCGCAATTGCTGGCGCAGAACGCTGACAGCGACGGCGAGGAACTGACCGAGCTGATCTGCACCGAAGTCGACCGGATCACGCGGCTGGTCGACCGTATGGAGGATTTCACCGACACGCGGCCGTTGGCGCGCGCGCCAGAGAACATCCACGCCATCCTCGGCCACGTCCGGCGTGTTGCCGAGCAGGGGGTGGCGCGCGGCATCACGTTCCGCGAACGCTACGACCCATCATTGCCCGATGTCATGGGTGACCATGACGCGCTCGTGCAAATCTTCCTGAATCTTGTCAAAAATGCTGCAGAAGCCATTGGGCAGACAGAAGGTTCCGTGCGCGGCGAGATCATGATGACAACCGCGTATCGCCATGGCTTGCGTGTTGCGGTGCGGGGCTCGGCGCGGCGGATATCGTTGCCGCTCGAGGTCTGTATCATCGACAATGGCCCAGGCGCACCCGCCGAGCTCGCCGATCACCTGTTCGATCCGTTCGTGACGTCGAAGCGTAACGGCGGCGGCCTCGGACTGGCGTTGGTCGCCAAGATTGTCGGCGATCATGGCGGGATCATCGAATACGACCGCACGCATGATGCGGAGCCGCGCACCGTGCTGCGGGTGCTGCTGCCGATGGCGGACGCGCGATGACCGAAATGCTGCCGGCACTCGGCGCCACAATCCTTGTTGTCGATGATGACGCGGCAATCCGCACCGTGGTGCGGCAAGCGCTGACCCGCGCCGGCTATCTGGTCCGCACCACCGACAGCGTCGCGGGACTGTGGCGGCTGATCGAGGAGGGGGTTGGCGACATCGTCATTACCGATGTCATGCTGCCTGACGCCAACGGCCTCGACACCATTCCGCGCATTCTCGACCGTCGGCCGGGGATGCCTGTCATTGTTGTCAGCGCACAGAATACCTTGTCGACCGCCGTGCGCGCGACCGAGCAGGGGGCGTTTGAATACCTGCCAAAGCCCTTCGACATTAACGAATTGACGCGCGCTGTTGCCAGTGCGGTCGCGGCTATCCAGCAGGGATTGCGCCCCAATGCCGGCGCGGCAGAGGTTGGCGACGGCTTGCCGCTAATCGGCCGCTCGCCGGCGATGCAGGAAGTCTACCGGACGATGGCGCGTGTCGTGCCAACCGATCTGTCGGTGATGATCCTCGGCGAGTCGGGCACCGGCAAGGAACTGGTGGCACGCGCATTGCACGACCTTGGCGCACGCCGCACCGGACCATTTGTGGCGATTAACATGGCGGCCATCCCGCGCGAGCTCATCGAAACCGAATTGTTTGGCCATGAACGCGGCGCCTTCACTGGCGCCGCCACGCGCAACAGCGGTCGTTTCGAGCAGGCACAGGGCGGAACGCTGTTTCTCGATGAAATTGGCGACATGCCGATGGATGCCCAGACGCGGCTGCTGCGCGTATTGCAGTCCGGGGAATTCTCCACTGTCGGCGGCAACCGCACCTTGCGCGCCGATGTGCGGATTATTTCGGCGACCAACAAGGACCTGCACCGCTCGATCGAGAACGGTCAGTTCCGCGAAGACCTGTTTTACCGGCTGAACGTGGTGCCGTTGCGGTTGCCGCCGCTGCGGGCGCGCGCCGACGATATTGCCGAACTGGCGCGGCACTTCCTGACGCGCGCCGTCGCCGAAGGGCTGCCACTCAAGCATCTCGATGCTTCGGCAGTCGCGCGACTGCAGCAGTATGGCTGGCCGGGCAATGTTCGCGAGCTGGAAAATTTGATGCGCCGGCTGGCGGCGCTGACGCGCGGCGAGACGATTGACGCGGCGGCAGTCGAGGCCGGGTTGCATGAAGGACAGCCCGCGCGTCCCGGTGGCAGCGCCGAGTCCGGTGACAGCCTGGCAGATGCGGTAGAGCTGCATATTGCGCGTTATTTCAATGTCTTCGGCGACGATCTTCCGCCCGACGGACTTTACGAACGCATTCTTGCCGAAATCGAGCGGCCGCTGTTGATGCTCAGCCTCGCCGCGACGCAAGGCAATCAGATCCAGGCTGCCAAGCTTCTGGGCATCAATCGCAATACGTTGCGCAAGAAGCTCACCGAGCGCGGCGTTGATCCAACGGCACTGCGGCGCAGTTAGGCAGTTCGTCAGGCGTCACATTCGGGCAACGTTTCGTCGCAAGACTGTGTTCCATTGGCAACGCTTTGCGTGTAATGGCGTGTGATGCTGCCGACACGATATCGTCTGTCATGAACGCGCCCGCCGTCAAACCAGTGCGGCCGCAGCGCTGGCGCCTGTTCCAGCGCCGCCTTGAGCGCCGATTCCGGCGCTGGTCTTCGCGCGTCGATTTCTATCCGAGGCTGGAGATTGCGGTCGCTGCGCTGACGCTGGTGATCGGCCTGTCGAGCTATGCGTTCCTGACCAGCAAGCGGCTGCCCGCCGAAGGCCTGTCGCCGCCCTTCGTGACAGCGCTGGTGGTGGTCAATCTGCTACCATTGATGGGCCTGCTAGTCCTTATTGCCCGCCGCCTCGCGATCCTGCTGAGTAACCGGCGTCAGGGGCTGGCCGGCGCACGGATGCATGTGCGGTTGGTGGCACTGTTTGCCAGCATTGCCGCAGTCCCGACCTTGCTCGTGGTGGTTTTCGCGTCGTTGCTGTTCCAGTTCGGCGTGCAATTCTGGTTTTCGGATCGCGCGCGCACCGTGCTCGACAACGCCGACCGCGTCGCGCAAGCCTATGTCGCTGAAAACAAGACGCGCCTGCTCGACGACGTTGTCGCCATGGCGCGCGACGTCCGCGGCTATGCGCAGGAATTCGGCGTCGCCAGCCCCAGCTTTGCCGACGGGCTGGCGTTCCAGCTTGCCGCGCGCAACCTCTCCGAAGCCGCCGTCTTCACCACATCGCCCAAGGGCATCACCATCATCGCTGCGACCGGCCTCGACAGCCGGCCAATGACCAACCGCATCCAGCCGCGAGACCTGATCAAGGCCGGCGCCGGGCCGCTGGTCATCGCATCCAGCGGCGACCGTATCGAAGCCGTGGTGCGGCTCGACGCGGCAAGCGGGCGCTATCTTTATGCGAGCCGCAAAGTCGATCCGCAGGTGCTCAACCAAGTGGCGCGCACCGCCACAGCGCTGAGCGACTACCGGTCGCTGATCGAGCGTTCGCGGCTGCTGCAATGGCGCTTTAACCTGATCATGGTCGTGGTGTCGCTGATCATTCTGGCGGTGGCGATATGGTTCGCACTGTGGCTCGCCAACCGGCTGGTGACCCCGATCGGCGCACTTGCCGAAGCCGCCGAGCGCGTTGGCGCCGGCGATCTCGATGCGCGCGTGCCAGTGCGCGGTGCCACCGATGAAATCGCGACGCTGAGCCGCGCGTTCAACCGCATGACCGGACAGCTCAAGGCACAGCAAAGCGCATTGGTTAGCGCCAACAGCCAGCTTGACCGCCGCCGCCAGTTTACCGAAGCCGTCTTGTCAGGGGTTTCGGCGGGCGTGTTGTCGGTCGATTCCGGCGGCTTCATCCGACTTGCCAACCAGAGTGCTGCCGAGCTGCTGCGATCGACCGAAGGCGCACTCGCCGGTACGCGGTTGCGGCAAGTCGTGCCCGAACTCGGCGACCTGCTCGATATCGCCGCGCAGACCGGCGCTGCCAGCGGACAGGTTCGGATCGCGCGCGGCAATGACACGCAAACGCTGGTGGTTCAGATCGCCGCGGAATCGGGCGCCTTCCATGCCCAGTCGGACGTGGCGAATCACGGCCAGAGCCTCGTGGTGACGTTCGACGATATCTCGGAACAGCTGGCCGACC
>CALDHQ010000700.1 GCA_937894055.1 uncultured Polymorphobacter sp. | reverse complement strand
CAACCCTATGTGAGCCATCTGCATCCATCGTAACGATGAACTGATACTCATTATTAATTAAAACATTAGCAAATCCTGCGCGATAGGCAGCACCTAAACCGGCCTTTCCTGGTCGTCTAAGAACCTGCACCCACGAATATTTCAAAGAGTCGACAATATCCGCAGTGTTATCTGGGGAATTATCGTCAAGAACTACAACGTTGAAATTCTGCTCGGGTTGAATTTTCTCTAAAGAGCTAAGAAGTTCCACGATTGAGGTGGCTTCGTTGTAGGTAGGAATCAAGATAACTGCTTTCATAAAGATTGCCTACCTTTCTACCAATTTAGCGCTGATATTAATCTATCAACGCTTGCCCCGAGTCCATGTTCAGCCTGCATCGCATATATTTCAGATAAATCATCAGGTCTCTTCGGCATCGATATATCCATCTTTGGAATTGCTACATCTTTAGCGCAGTGAACCAGAGTTGGTGCGATCTTGAGATAATCAGCGCCCTCAATGATTTTCTTTGCAAGATTCGGGGTAAGAGATGGATGTCCTGCTTTTGCACCCTTGAGCGCCTCTTCAACTGTTGCGAAATTATTTGCAATCAGCGCTGCTCCTTTTTCGCCAATCCCCTTGACGCCAGGTAATCCATCTGAAGGATCGCCTCTAAACATGGCAAAGAGTGCGTACCGCTCCCCTGGTATCCCGTATTTTTCAGCGACCCATTTAATGTCGACTAGGTCGTGTTGGGAAATGCCGCGAGCTAAATAGACAACCTTTACATCTCGTTTGTCATCGACGAGTTGAAATAAATCGCGGTCACCGGTCACAACGCGGATTGGACCCTTCTCTTTTACTGCAAAAGTTGCCATCACATCATCTGCTTCGTAATCATCGACGCCCAGCATCGGGATGCCGAATGCATCAAGGAGGTCAAGAAGAATGGGTATCTGCGGAGTTAACGTCTCTGGCTCTTCTTCAACATCACTCTCATCTTCTAAGCGATTGGCTTTATATGCCGGAAAGAGATCTACTCGCCATGAGGGACGCCAATCACCTTCGATACAAGCGACAATTCGATCGGGTGAATACATGCCAATCAACCGAGCAGTCATATCGAGATAGCCACGAATCGCATTTACGGGGGTTCCATCAGGGGCCAACAAAGTGTCAGGCATTCCGTAGTACGCGCGATACCAAAGCGATGCGCTATCCAAGAGCATTAGAGTCATAGGTCATCCACCATATATGAAACTACGCCGCGGTCTAAACGTTTGATCGCTTCGCGACAGACGGGACGAAGTTGTTCGCTTGCGCCCGCTATCTGCATCAGCAAATCCATTAATTGCTTAGCAGACCTGACGAAATCACCAACTGACATATCCGATCCCTTTAGAACGTTGGTCAGAGAATTGCCTTGCGCCCAACGGTAGGAAATATAGGCAAACCCAAAGTCAGGTTCCTTCTGCGTCTTAACATCGAAGTCGTTCTCAATATCTTCGAGCTTGGCCCATAGTTTAGTAATTTCTACCAAGGCGTTGGAAACGTTCTGGTGTGGCATCTTCGGTGCATATTCATCGCGAGATCGAGATTGAAAGATCATGCAAGAGACGACCGAGAGAAGTTCGGGTGCAGAAAGTCCATCAAGTATCCCAGCACGAATTGTTTCGGTTAAGAGTAGATCAGATTCGGCGTAGATCTTCGCCAAAATCTTTCCTTGAGGTAGCGGCTTCTCCCCTTCGATATAACCAAGATGCGTCAGAACATCGCAGATGCGATCAAAGGTTTTGGCAATCACGTGTGTTCTATTCTCAACTCGACCACGTAGACCGTCTGACTCTCTGGCCAAGCGCTCTGCGCGTTCGGCAAATCGGGCAGCGGCCCGGTGCCGTTGCTGGGTACTTCGGCCGACATCTGCTTCCGTGTTAGCGGCAGCGATTGCACCGGTGGCAATTCGGGTCTGGCGATTGACGAGCCCTTGTCGCAGGGCAGCCTGACGCTGCGCTTCGAACGGGCCGCGCCGCTTGCCGAGCTGACCAACTTCTTCGTGCGCTATGCTGCCGTCACCAACGCCGACCGGTCGATCAACAACGTCAACGGCACCAGCGGCGACGCTGTGCTGATGGCCGACACCGTCGACAGCGTGCCCGAACCGGCAAGCTGGGCGATGATGATCACCGGCTTCGGTCTGATCGGTGGCACGCTGCGCCGCCGCCGCACGACGATCGCGACGGCAACCTGCTAGAATAGCGCGCGCCGCTCCCCCCTGATCGCGGCGCACGTTTAGCCGGCCTCCTGTTTCCCCTGGCAGGAGGCCGGCCACATGTCTGACGCGCAAGGCATGGCGCCGCGCCGCCATTGCGCCTATCAATCATCGCATGTCCTGGCGCTTCAACTCGCTCGTCAACCGGCGTGCCATCATCGATCGGCGCGTCGTCAGCGAAGCACTCGCGGAAATTGCCGAAAAGCATGACCGCGTCGAAGTGCGACGCGATGCTGCCGCCGCGCTGGTCAAGGCGGCGATGCTGGCAGGCCGCGCCGAACTCCAGCGACGCTTGCTCGAACACCCCTCGCGCGGGCTCGAGGCGGCGGCGGGCTATGCCTTCCTGACCGACCAGATGCTGCGGGTGATTTTCGACTTCACCATCACCGCGCTCTATCCCGACACCAACCGCACCGCGTCCGAACGCATGACGCTGATCGCCGTCGGCGGCTATGGGCGCGGCGAAATGGCACCGTTTTCGGACATCGATGTGATGTTCCTGACGCCGTGGAAGCAGACCGCCTGGGGCGAGCAGGTCATCGAAACGATGCTCTATCTGCTCTGGGATCTCGGCCTTAAGGTCGGCCATTCGACGCGCTCGGTCGATGACATGATCCGCATGGCGAAGTCCGATCTGACGATCCGCACCGCCTTGCTCGAATCGCGCTACGTCTGGGGCGACCAGCCGCTGTACGACGAAGCCTCGGCGCGTTTCCGCAAGGAAGTCGTGGCGGGCACGGCGCGCGCCTTCATCGCCGACAAGCTCGCCGAACGCGACGCCCGCCACCAGCGCATGGGCGACAGCCGCTATGTCGTCGAGCCCAACCTCAAGGAGGGCAAGGGCGGCCTGCGCGACCTCCACACCCTGTTCTGGATCGGCAAATACGCCTATCAGGTGCAGTCGGTGAACGAGCTGGTCGACAAGGGACTGCTCACCGCCCCCGAACTCCGCCAGTTCCTCAAGGCCGAAAATTTCCTGTGGGCGGTGCGCTGCAACCTCCACGACATCGCCGGGCGCGCCGAAGAACGGCTGACGTTTGACGTCCAGCGCGAGCTCGCGGTGCGCATGCGCTATGCCGAACGCGGCGGCATGTCGGCGGTCGAACGCTTCATGCGCCACTATTTCCTCGTGGCGCGGCAGGTCGGCGACTTGACCGGGCTGTTCCTCGCGCACCTTGATGAAAGCCGAGCGCAGGTCCCAGCCGAGCGCCCACACGGGTTCGTCATCGCTCGTCGGGCCCGTGAGTCCGCCGGGGCCGGTGATGTCGAGATGCTGCCGACGCGAGAGAATGCGCCAGGTTTTGCCATCCCACTCGCCGAGGTTGCCGATGTCCTCGCTGATGCCGCGCCACATCGTCTGCCCAGTGTTGCGCGGCGTGGCGAGAGGTTGATACGGCGTTTGCAGATACGGCCACGTCAGCTTCTCCGTCTCAAACTTCGTCGCCGCGCTGGTGTAATCGACTTTCCAAAAGGGCGATGGCGCAGGCTCTTCGCCATTCGCCGCGATGAAGAATCGTCCCTGAGCTGTCCACGCGCCTTTGTAGTGCCAGCCGGGCAGCGGCTTCTTGAAAAGCTCCGTCACCGCCAGCGAATGCACATCCACTTCATAGACCGCGCCTTCCTGCGTGAGGTAGAGCACCTTGTGCTCCGGGTCGGTGAGATGCCGCGCCAAAGCGGTGAGCCGTCCGGGCAGCTTGTCACGCGGGATGACGCGCACCTTGCCCGCTTCATCAATCGCATACGACGCGATGAACAACTGCCGCGACTCGCGATGAATCATCCGGCAGGCACTCGTGCCGCCCACGCTCTCCGGCCGGATCTCCAGCGACATATCCGGCAGGATGGCGAAGAGCTTGTCATTGCCGCGTCCGAGGTCGTGGGACGTGTAGGTCGTGCTCCACAGCTTCCCCGCCCACGGCACGCGCAGCCGCGAGGAGTTCCAGGCCTGGCTCGACGAGATGCAGGCGGGCATCAAGCGCCTGGAGGATACGGGCCGCAAGCCCGCGCCGTTCTCGAAGCCCTGCTCGCCAAGTACCAGGACGAAGGCGTGGTCGGCGGCCTGGACAATGTCAAGATGCTCGAAATACCACCCTTCAACAGCATGGGCACCCCATTCCAACTCATCAAGCAGTTCGGCACCAAGGCCGGCTTTGAGCAAGCCGTGCACGAACTGCAGGCCGCGCTCTATCAGGAAGTTGCATAACGCATGTCAGCCAGAACCACCGTCAAGTC
>CALDHQ010000699.1 GCA_937894055.1 uncultured Polymorphobacter sp. | reverse complement strand
GGATGCTGCCGCTGATTCCGCTGCTCAGCGTCGAACCGCGCGCGCCGTTCGACGCACTGCAACGCAGCTGGGCACTCGGCATCGGCAACGGCTGGCGCCTGTTCGGCGTCGCGCTGGTGCTGCGCATGGTGATGCTCATCGTCTCGGCGTTCGGCGGCGTCGTCGGTAACGGGCTCGGCACCTTGTTCGGCGGCGGCCTCGGCCGCTTCATGCAACTGGCGCTGCCCGCGGCGGCAGTCACGGCAATGTCGGTGGTGACATCGGTGCTGGTGGCGCATGTCTATTTGCAGTTGCGCGGACGGGTGAGGGTCTAAGGGCCTCCGGCGGGCAGGGGCTTGCCCCTGCACCCATTAGTTGGGCCGGGGCCGCATAATCCGACGCTGGCTGATTTGGGAGCGGCAAACAAATGGGTGCAGGGGCAAGCCCCTGCCCGCCGGAGGCCCTTCACGAACAGGCCTTCCCAATCTGCCCCTATTAGATTATTGCGCGGATACGTTCTATTATTACAGAGGTCAGCCATGTTGTTCGACGCACCCGACTTTGACGCGCACGAGGGAGTCCATTGGTTTGCTGACCGTGCGACCGGTCTGCGCGCGATTATTGCGGTGCATTCGACGCATCTCGGGCCGGCGGCGGGTGGTTGCCGGTTTTGGGACTATGCGAGCGATGGCGCGGCGCTGACCGATGCGCTGCGGCTGTCGCGTGGCATGAGCTACAAGAACGCCATGGCGGGGCTGCCGCTGGGTGGCGGCAAGGCCGTCATTTTGAAGCGCGAGCACAAGGACGATGCGCTGCTTGAAGCGTTTGGCAGTGCGATTGAGTCGCTCAGCGGCAAGTATGTGACCGCCGAAGATGTCGGCATGACCGACCATGACATGACCGTGATTGCGCGCAAGACGCGGCATGTGTCGGGCCTGCCGGTCAGTGCTGCGGCGGCGGGCGGCAATCCCGGTCCGTCGACGGCGGAGGGCGTGTTCCTGGGTATCCGCGCGGCGATCCGCCACAAGCTGGGCCGCGACAATTTCAATGGCGTGCATGTGGCGATCCAGGGTCTGGGCAGCGTCGGCATGGCGCTGGCCGAACGCCTGCACGCGGCGGGCGCCAAGCTGACGGTCGCCGATATTCACCCTGACCGCACGGCACGCGCGGCGCGCGACTTTGCCGCGAGCGCCATGCGCAGCGCCTGCAGCTCGATCGCGAGCCACTCGAGGAACACGGTCGCGGGCGCGTCGTCCGCGTACGCGCACCCA
>CALDHQ010000698.1 GCA_937894055.1 uncultured Polymorphobacter sp. | reverse complement strand
TTTCCGGGGCGGTTCCATGTGCTCGGCGGGCGCCTGTCGGCGCGCTATCAGGTCTACAAGCCGGTCCTGGTGGGCGGCAGCGTGCTGATGCTGGTCGGCGTCGGGCTGCTGCTGACGGTCGACCGCGATACGCCGCTGTCGACTTTGGGCTGGTTCATGGCAGTGCTCGGGCTCGGCATGGGGCCGGCGCAGGGCATGTACACGCTGGCGATCCAGAGCACGGTGGCGCCGGCACGCACCGGTGTCGCCACCGCTTCGGCGCAGTTCTTCCGGCAGATCGGTTCGACAGTTGGCGTCGCGCTGTTCGGCGCGCTGCTGACCAACAGCCTGACCGCCGACTTGCCGGTGCGGGTCCCCGAAATCGCGCCGATCGTGGCCCAGGGCAAAAGCGCCGAGCCCGTCGATATCAGCCGCGCCCAGACGCTGGCGATGGATGAAAAGGTGCTGCGCAGCGAAATGGTGGCGCAGGGTCGCGGTGACGACGCCACGGTGGCACGCGTCAAGGACGAGTTGCGCGACAGCTTTGCCGCGGCGATTCTGGCGCTGTTCCGCGTCAGTGCCGGGCTGATGGCGCTGGCGTTTCTGGTGACGTTGACGGTGCCGGGACTGAAGCTGCGCGGCCGGCAATTGCCGACGCCGCCCGCCGACGACGCCTAGGCGGCCTGCGCGACGGCCTCGAGCAAATTGGCCGGATAGGGCGCGTCGTACGGCGCGACGCCAAGCTGCGCGCGCACCTCGGCGATGGGCAAGTTCCAAAGTTTTTCCCACAGTGCGTCGAGCAATTGCGGTGTCCGCCGGCCATGGCGCCAGCCGCGCAGCACGACATCGAGCATCAGTTCGAGGCCTCCGGGTGTCTGTGAGCCCGCGGCGGTCGCCATGACGAACGCCAGGAACATCGACGAATAGCCATGGCCGAACTGGCCCATCTGGAACCCCGAGATGGCGATTTCGTGCATCGAGGTCAGCTCATAGCCACCGGTCAGGTGTAGCAGGTCATGGAGCTGCAAAATGCGCGCATTGAGATAGCCGAGCGGGGGCGGCAGTCCGGCGAGGCCCAGGGCGTCGCGGTCGAGCACTTCAAGATCGAAATTGTTGTCGACAATCTGCCGGTAGAAATCATGGCCCAGCGACCCCGCCGGACATGCGGCCAGCGCCGCCATGGTGAAGCGGTCGGGGAAGCCGGTGGCGGCGGCAGCCGGCACGCCTGGATAAGCGAGACAGGCGGCTCCGGCGCGGGCGGCAAAGTCCGCGGGCAATTGCGCCCCGAGTTGTGCCGTTCGCTCCGTGACGCCGAGTGCACCGATGCCGCCGCCGACGGGATCAACCGCCGCATCGACCAGCGCCCAGAAGTCGGGCCACAGCGTTGCAGGGGGGACCGCGTCGGGGTAGGGCAGCAGCGCAATCTCCGGCCCCTCGTCGGGCGTGTCAAACCAGCCGCGCGCGGCCGCGTCCCATGTTGCCGCGATGCGTTCGGGGGCAGCGAAGGCGCAATGCGCGAACGCCGCCGCAAGCCGCAAACGGTCGTCGGGACCGGCGGACGCGCCACGAACCTTGCGCGCCATGGCTTCGATAGCAGCGGGGGCTTGCGCGGCGCTGGCCGCAGCCATGAAGGCTTCACGCCAAGCGGGCGATCCGGGTGCTGACATATGGCTTACCCTAAATTGATTGTGCCCTAGCTGATATCAATTCGGGCGGCGGGTCAATCGCGCCGTCAGCCTTCGACGAAGCCTTTCCACGTCGCCATATAGTCGACGAACACCGGCCCC
>CALDHQ010000697.1 GCA_937894055.1 uncultured Polymorphobacter sp. | reverse complement strand
GCTGTTCATCATCTCCGGTCCCGAAATGGTGATCGCGCAGTGCAAGGCCGGTGTCATCGGCAGCTTCCCCAGCCTCAACGCGCGGCCATTGGCGCAGTTCGAGGAATGGCTTCAGCGCCTGTCGACTGAACTCGGGCCCGATGATGCGCCCTATGCGGTCAATCTCATTGTGCACAAATCGAACGACCGGCTGCTCGATGACCTGGCGCTGTGCGTCAAATACAAGGTGCCGATCGTCATTACCTCGCTCGGCGCGCGCACTGACGTCAACGAAGCGATCCGCAGCTACGGCGGCATGGTACTGCACGATGTCATCGACAACCGCTTTGCGCACAAGGCCATCGAAAAGGGCGCGACCGGCATCATCGCCGTTGCCGCCGGCGCCGGCGGCCATGCCGGCACGACATCGCCGTTCGCGCTGGTTTCGGAAATCCGCGAATGGTTCGATGGTCCGCTGGCACTGTCAGGCTCGATCGCCACTGGCGACGCCGTGCTGGCAGCGCAAGCGGCGGGTGCCGACTTCGGCTATATCGGCTCGGCGTTCATCGCCACCGAGGAAGCCCGTGCGGTGCCGGGCTACAAGGAGATGATCGTCGACAGCGCCGCCAGCGACATCGTCTATTCGAACCTGTTCACCGGTGTGCACGGCAACTACCTGCGCCCGTCGATCGTCCGCGCCGGCATGGACCCCGACCATCTGCCGCAGAGCGACCCGAGCGCCATGAACTTCGGCAGCGGCGGCAACACCGAAGCCAAGGCGTGGAAGGACATCTGGGGCTGCGGCCAGGGCATCGGCGCGGTCAAGGCCGTCGTGCCGGTTGCCGAGATGGTGGCGCGCCTCAAGCGCGAGTATGACGCCGCCCGCGCCCGCCTCGGGTTGCCGGCCCGCACGGCGGTCGCTGCCTAGGCACATTCATGCTATGACGGCGGCGAAGGAGCTGCCGTCATGGAACTCAATATCGCGCTCGAAACTGTCTGCCGGATCATCCTGCGCGCGCGCGAGTTCGATGCGCTGGTCCCCGATTCGGACCCCGACGAGGGCTCGAACGCCAGCGACGACGGCAGTGTCGACGAACTCGAAGATGACGGCGACAATCCGGTTGAAGAAGAGTTGCGCGCCGCCATCGACGATCTCGCCGAAGACGAGGCGATCGAACTCGTCGCGCTGGCGCTGGTCGGGCGCGGCACCTACGATGCCAGCGAATGGGACGAAGCGCTCGAAGCCGCTGAATCGCAGGGTGTGCAATTGCCGCTGACGCGCTGCGCGGCCGGTACCGCGCCACGCGTGATCGGCGAGCGCAAGCGGCGCCTGAAGGGTGAGCCCGACGACGAGCGGATCATGATCCGACGTGCGGAACTCGTCGGCGGCGAACAGCGAGACGAGCTGTCCGGCCGACTTGAACTCGACGTTGTAATCGAGCACCGACGGCTCATCGGGGCGCTGGCGCAGAGCGCGTGCCCACTCCTGCACCGTGGCCTCGGCATCGCCGGTGATCATCACCGCGCCGATGCCCTGCCCTGCCAGCCCCGCAATCGCCGCAGCCGATGTCGGCTTGACCGGATCGGCCACGGTGATCATGCCCAGCACCGCCCCGCCGCGCGCGAAGACGACGACGCGGTGGTAGTGGGTGTCGGCCACCGCCAGCGCGCTCGACCACGCCCAATTCTCGCCCGACGCGGCACTGCCCACGTAGCCCGCCTGCCAGGGCAGCGCCGACATGAGCGCATTGACGGCGGCAAATGCCAGCATATGCGGCAAGTGGCTGACGGCGGCAAACGTAGCGTCGTGCGCCTCGGGCGTGAGTGTGCTGACGTGGCTGCCAATGGCGCTCCATACATCATGTGCAGCTTGCAGGCGGTGAATGCCGGTTTTGGGCAGGGGCGTGAGGATGGTTCGACGGTCTTGGTAGAGACCGGCTTGCGCATGTTCGATGCCGGCCACTTCTTTGCCCGCTATTGGGTGAGCGGGGACAAAGCACGTCAAACGGTCGCCCAAGGTGGCTTGCGCAGCGGCAATCACATCGCATTTGGTGGAGCCCACGTCCATCAGCAAGGTGTTGGGTTGCAACACATCGCGCATGGCGGCAAAGCTGCTTTGCATGGCACCCACAGGCACGGCCAACAAGACCAAATCTGCGCCTTGCACGGCCTCGGCCACGTTGGTGCAAGCCTGGTCGATCACCTTCAGCTCAAGCGCGCGTTGGCGGGTTTTTTCAGAAGCGCTGAAGCCGACGATGGTGTGCACTAAGCCAGCTTTGCGCAAGGCGAGCGCAAACGAGCCAC
>CALDHQ010000696.1 GCA_937894055.1 uncultured Polymorphobacter sp. | reverse complement strand
ATGCTCGGTGACGCCGGGGTGCGCGGCTTGCGCCAGCGCCCGCAGCGCATCGACCATGGCGCGGTCGCCGGGCTTCAGCGAGTCGAGATATTCGGCAACAGCGGTGTTTTCCATGCCCGCCGCTCCGGTCAGGCCTTGGTGCCCGGAATGACGCCGCGGCGGATCTGGTCGAGCTCGATCGATTCGAACAGCGCCTTGAAATTGCCCTCGCCGAAGCCGTCATTGCCCTTGCGCTGGATGATTTCGAAAAAGATCGGCCCGACCATATTCTGCGTGAAAATCTGCAGCAGCAAGCCGCCGCCGGTTTCGGGCGAGCCGTCGATCAGGATGCGGCGCTTGCGCATTTCCTCGACGTCATGGTCGTGGCCGGGCAGGCGCTTGTCGATCAGGTCGAAATAGCTGTCGGGGCTGTCCTGGAAGACAATGCCGCGCGCGCGCAACCGGTCCACGGTGGCGAAGATGTCATCGGTGGCGAGCGCCAGATGCTGGATGCCCTCACCCTTATATTCGCGCAGGAACTCCTCGATCTGGCTGTGCTCGTCCTGGCTTTCGTTCAAGGGAATGCGGATCTTGTCGTCGGGCGCGGTCATCGCCTTGCTGAGCAGCGCAGTCGCCTGGCCCTCGATGTCGAAATAGCGGATTTCGCGGAAGTTGAAGATGCGCTCGTAGAACGCCGCCCAATGGTTCATGCGGCCGCGCCCGACATTGTGCGTCAGATGGTCGAGCGTGTGCAGCCCGACCGAATTGCTGTCGCGCACCGCACCGGGCTCAGCGACGAAATCGACGTCATAGATTTCATGCGCGCCGTAGCGGTCGACCAGATAGAGGTTCGAGCCGCCGATGCCCTCGATCGCCGGGATGTTGAGCTCCATCGGGCCGACAGGGCCGACAATCTGCTTGGCGCCGCGCTTCAGCGCTTCGGCCAGCGCCTTGCCGGCGTCGGCGACGCGGAACGCCATGGCGTTCGCCGACGGGCCGTGGGCGTTGCGGAACTCGGCCGCCTGCCCGACCGTGTCCATGTTGAGCAGGAAATTGACGTCGCCCTGCGCATAGCGCCGCACCGGCTTCGACTTGTGCGTCGCCAGATGCGTGAAGCCCATCGCGACGAACATGTCGGCCATCGCCTGCGGATCGGGACCGGTGAATTCGACAAATTCGAAGCCGTCGAGGCCCAGCGGGTTGTCGTGTGCAGCGTCAGTCATGCGGAATTCTCCCTATCCGCACATCTAGTAACATACGTTACCAAATACATCAACCGTCGTGCGGCGCTTCCAGCCGCGCTGCGGCCGCCTCAAGCCGTTCGAGCGCCCGCATCAATGCCGCGACTTCGGCGGGCGCGAAATCGGCGAGCATCTGCGCTTCGAACGCCCGCGCCGCCGGCACGACATCGGCATACAGCCGCGCGCCGGTGTCGGTCAGGCTGAGCAGATGCGAGCGGCCATCATCGGCATTATCCTCGCGCGCGAGTAGCCGGCGTTCGATCAGCGGCTTGACCGCGCGGCTGACGGTCATCTTGTCCATCCGCGTGCGCGCCCCGATCGCCTGCGGGGTCAGCCGCCCGGCCTCGCCGACCACCGCGATGACGCGCCACTGCGCGATGCTGATGTTGAACAGCCGGTCGTAAGACTGCGCGATGACGTCGCTGACAAGGTTCGACACTACC
>CALDHQ010000695.1 GCA_937894055.1 uncultured Polymorphobacter sp. | reverse complement strand
ACGCTCTTCCGATCTGGGAGAACCGCGATGCACTCGCGGACACGCTGCGCGCGTTGGAAGTCGAGCCGGCGATAGTCCACGACATTCTACGCAAGAAAATCACCCATGATCAGCACGCCTATTTCCGGCGTCTGGCCCGACATCCCGAGACAGCGAAACGCGAACTTCTGCGCCAGCTCGAAAAGTGGCTGCCCAAAGCCGAGATCGAACGTCATTTCACCCCGGCCTATCTGCCATGGCAGCAGCGGGTCGCCGTTACGCCCGGGGCTGACCTGTTCAGGGCACTCCAAAGCGGGACAGCTTCGATCGTCACGGACCAGATAAAGTGCTTCACGCCCGACGGCCTGATGCTGGCATCAGGGCAGAGACTGGTCGCAGACATCGTGATCACCGCCACCGGGTTTGAACTGACCACGCTTGGCGATGCGCAATTCCATGTCGATGGCCAGCCTGTCGACGTCAGCCAGACCCGCACTTATCGCGCCTGCCTGTTCACCGGTCTGCCCAATCTGGCACGGTCGGTCGGCTACCTGCGTCTCTGGAGCTGGACGCTCCGCGCCGAACTCACCGCCGGTTTCGTCATGCGCCTGCTGGAACGGATGGACGCCTTGGGCGCGTCATCTGTCGAGGTCGAACTACCGGACCGCAAACCGACGCAGGCTCAGCGCACGGATGACGATCTCCAGCCCTTTACGGCGACCTACATGATGCGGGCACTCGACAAGATCCCGCGCAGTGGCCCGGGACCGAACTGGCAGATCGACGACTATTGGACAGAAAAGGACAGCTTGCCGGCCATCGACCTGACCGGCGAACCGTTCGTTTTTCGCGGGTCCAACGGCAATGTCATCGGCACCCCGCCACAGGCGGGCACGCCGCGCACGCGGTAGATGTCAATTGTGCAGCGGCACCCGATCGACGTTCGTCACCGCTGCGTCGATCGCGGCAACCTGATGGGCAAGCAACGCCTGACCGCCGACCGCACGATGATAATCCAGGTGCGGATCGACAACCTCGGTCTGCACGCCCGACAGTTCCTCGAGGACAGCGAGGCCGAAATAGGGCACCGACCAGCGCGAATAGCCACCTTCATGGAGAAACAGAAGGCGACCGCTGCACAGCTCATCAGCGACGGCCATCAGCTTGCGGGTCAGCCGGCGATACCCGTCGGAGTTCATCATCATCCGGCCCATGGGGTCCATGGCACCGGCGTCGAACCCGCTGGGCACGATGATGATGTCCGGCCGGAACGCCCGCAGCGCCGGGATCACGACGCGGTCATATGCCGAACAATATGCCTCGACGCCCGACCCGGCAGGCAGGGGGATATTGATATTGGTGCCGGCCGCGGTCCCTTCGCCGACCTGTTCGACCAAGCCGTCGTCGACGGGGTAAAGCCGATCCTGGTGCAGTGAAATCGTCAACGCGCGTGGCTCATCATAGAAGGCCGCCTGGGTCCCGTTGCCATGATGGACGTCCCAATCGACATAGGCGATGCGCGCGACCGAATCGCGCTCGAGCAAATGCCGCCCGGCGATCGCCGCATTCGAAAAAATGCAGAAGCCCATAGACCGGTCGGGACGTGCGTGATGCCCGGCCGGGCGCAACAGGGCGTAGGCGTTGGCGACGTCGCCGTTCATCACGGCGTCGGCGGCAACGATCGCCCCGCCCGCCGCCAGAGCCGCGATCTCGTAGGCTCCATAGGGGATTGGCGCATAATCGCCGACATCACCCCCCGTCGGCAAGGACGAGAGCGCCTTGACCTGCTCGACATGGGCCTCGGTATGGACACGCCGGATCTCCATCTCGGTCGCGGCGCGGGGCGATATCTGGACCAGCTCCTGCAACAGCCCGCTGACGTCGACGAGGTTTCGGAAACGCCGCACCACCTCCGGATCGTAAACATGCTGGTCCGGCTGCATGGAATAGGAATGGGCAAGGACGCTGCCAGCGTAGTTGCCGAGCTCGAACCAGGCGAACTTCTCGTTCCAGACAAATCCGGTACGCCTCATCTATTGTCCCCTTGATTGCAAGTCATGGCGCAGGTTGAACGTCGAGGGCGCTGAGCACGTCGCTGGCAGCACGTTCCCCCGCCTGCATGGCGCCTTCGACATAGCCATTCCAGACAGTGGCCGTTTCCGTACCTGCCCAATGGATTCGGCCAACATTGGCCCTGACAGCGGGGCCGAACGAACGCCATGCGCCGGGCGGCATGGTTCCGGCGTAGCAGCCGCGCGAAAACTCTTCGCTGACCCAGGAATGCTCAACATATTCCAGAGGTTCGGCGGCCCTGGCACCAAAAAGCTGGACCAGCGTCTCAACACCTGCTGCGCGCCGCTCATCCGGGCTTCGTTGCATCCAGCTGCGCGCCGGAATGCCTTCGGTAAAGCCGAGCAGTACGCCGCAAGCCCCGTCCTCCGGCGAGTTGTCATAGACCAGCTGCGGCACGTCCTTGTCCGTCATGGCCATGCCCGACAGGCCCTCGGACCGCCAGAATGGCGCCTCGTAGCGGAACATCATCTTGATGGCGGTGCCCATCGGCATACGCTGGGTGAGCGAATCGCGCAGCGGCGGCATTGGCGGGTCATAGCGGAGGCGACCCGCGAGTGTTGGCGGCAGTGCCACGATGACGTGCCGGGCATAGACCTCGATCGACGTGGCCCGCACGCTGACGCCCTGCTCATCCTGAACGATCCGGTCGACGACCTGCTCCAGCTTGACGCAGCCCGGCAAGCTCGCTGCCAGGCCCTTTGCCAGACCCTGCATGCCATCGACGAAGCGGGAGTCTTGGCCGCCACCTTCCGTCGCGGTCAGCACATCCACACCGCCACAGCTTCCGAAGTAAAAGGCCACATGCAGGATGGAGAGTTCGGACGCATCGACCGAGAAAACACTCGGCGCCATGAACTTCAGCGCCCAGCGAGCGCCTTCGGTGGTCGCGTTCGCGTCGATCCATGTCGCGTAGGTCAATCGATCGAGTTCAGCGGCATCCGGGTGGGTCCAAGGTGCCTCGAGCGGGATGGATGCCGCCAGAGCTTCCAGCTTCTCGACCGCCTGCGCCAGATCAAGGCCATTAGCTTCGTCTAGGTTCGGCAATATGCCGTCATAGCGTTGCGCCGCGCCATCGATCAGCGCCAGCGAGGCGCCGATGTTGTACGTCTTGAATGTTCGAAGGCCCAATTCGCTGATCAGTCCGACAACGCGGTGCTGGGTCGGCCCGACCCATTGGCCGCCCATGTCGACAACAAATCCGTTTAGCAGCGCCTTTGAGAGCGTTCGCCCGCCAACGCGGTCACGGGCTTCGAGGATGATGACCGACCTGCCGGCATCGGAGAGCACACGGGCAGCAGTCAGTCCCGACATACCTGCACCGACGATCACGACGTCACATTGCATGGTGCCGGTCATTGCTGATCTGCCCTGGGTTCAGAGTGCAAACACATTATGAAGCTTGGAGTCATTTGTCCGCGGCGTCCCCCTCTAAGCAGCAAATGGCGTTGCCCGCGCCCGGCCTGGCACCGTGGCCGTTCCGAGAATCGCACCTGAGGGTCTGGAGAAGCGTTCAGCATGTCTAGAATTATGCCGGTTGCCCAATATTAGTCAACCGACCAATTTCGTCAGGCCGGACCGAGACTTTCAGGGAGCAATCTGCTCGCGAAATCACCTGCCGCCGGTTCTATGTGAGGCTAGAGCGCCGCAACAGGGGCCATCAAAACAGTTCGGAAGGGCAGTATGAGTATTCCCGAAACGCAGATGTTTTCAGAGGGAAGATACGTTCTTCGACTCTGGAGCGTGTTACCCTTCGACCGGAATGCGGACGATTGTCTTCAGCCTAGTTCACACACAAGAAGCAGTCAGCGGATGGAAGCGGGCTGACCGCTTTCGGGTAAGATCAGGAGGCAGCTGAATGACCGGAATGGGGCGCGAATCGGAATCGCAAGTCACAGCAAATCAGGCTCGGATTGCGCCATCTGTGGGTTAGCCAAGACCTATGGATTTCCCAATCATTTCAATTCGCCAGTTTATGCCGTTGGCCAAATTAAGCCATTGAATTATATGCATTTGTGTAGTCCCGTAGGGATCGCCAAACACCAGGTTTCAGTTTTCAGCTTCATGGGGTTGCCGCGCCATTCGGCGAGCTACCAGGTGCGGTAAGCTAATTTCCCCATTTTCATATCTCCAGCATGACCTGCTGCGTTGCCTGATAGATCGGCATCGAATGTGTCGACAGCGACCTCAGTGTCGCCTTCGGGGCCGGTTGCGGAATGGCAGCTATTTAGGAGCACCTACACGGAAAGCTGCCGGAGTATGGGCGCGATCTAGGTAGTGACGAGATCCCGAGTTGGATCCGACGCGATAGTACTATTCGTTGCGTTGATGGTGTTTTGCGATTGGCTCTCCAGGGATAGAGCCCAATCGACCGCATGCCCGACTGGAAGCATTTTCGAAGCACGCCAGAGTTTCCCGTGCCGTTCTAAATGACATATCACCGCCGGAGGGCGATTTTGCCATCGGAGCCGTTCGTGTCCGACGCTCGCTCATGGCGCATGAAATGAAATGCATTGTCAATCCGGAATGAATCTCACTGCTATTCGGCTGTTGTAATGGTATCTGCGCCGTTGGCACCAATTCGGACAGGATTGCTATGCAGAACGTCGAATCCATGACGCCGTCGTCACAGGTACGTTCGGTCTGGGGCGAGAGCCTTCAGCTGGCCGGCTATCTGCGTGACTATACCTGGGCGGTTCCGGTCATGCTGGCGCTCGGGTTGTTTGCGGCGTTTGCCGACACGCTGGGTGTCAGCCTGGCGGTGATGTTCCTGTTCTCGATCCTCGGCCAAACCGACGATCTTGTCGCCGGCGGCGGTCTGATGGCGCGCGCCTTCACCGCGTTCAATGACATTTTCGGTGCCGCACCGGGGCTGATTGCCGGGGTGTTTCTGGCGCTCATCCTGTTCAACGCGCTCCTCCTCTACATCTACCAGTCGCTGACCGCGGTGTTCATGAACCGCATCGCAGAACGCATGCGCGACCTCGTCCATGCACGCTACGTGCTGGTCGGTTATCGCTACATACAGGAGCGCGAGCGCGGCGAGCTCATTCACACCTTGGGCAACGAAACCTGGATTGTCGCCGATGCGCTGTTCAGCATTGCACGCATCATCATCATCATGTGCGCCGTGGCGGTCATCGGTGTGGGCTTGTTCGCGCTGTCGTGGCAGATCGGACTGACGGCGCTGGCGTGCGCGGTGGCGACATTCGCGGTGCTGCGCCTGTTGTCGCAGCCACTGCGTCGCTACGGCGCGGCGACGCTGGCGGAAAACCAGATTCTCGCCGAACGCATGCTGGTCAGCCTGCAGGGCATGCGCACCTTGCGTGCATTTGCGCAGGAGCCGTTTGTGCTGCGCGTGTTCGGCGCGGCGTCTTCAAAGGTGCGCGCGCTGGCGATACGTGCCGAACGCCTCAAGGCGCTGATCGGCCCGGTCGGCGAAATTGCCAGCCTGGCATCGCTGGTGCTCATCGCGCTGATCGCCGGACGCGCGCATATCGATGTACCGACGACGGTCGCGGCGGTGCTGCTGCTGTTGCGCCTGCAACCGCAACTGCGCGAGCTTGACGGGCACCGGCTGGCACTGGCCGGCATGGGCGCCACGCTCGCCAATCTGCGCGCGACGCTCGATGTCGACGACAAGCCATGGCCGACGCCCGGCGACAATGAGTTTGGCGGCTTGCGCGACGTCATCGCTTTTGAAGACGTTTCATTCTGGCACGACAAGCGCCGCGACCCGAGCCTCGATCGCGCCAGTTTTACCATCCAGCGCGGCAAAACTACTGTGCTGTCGGGGCCGAGCGGTTCGGGCAAAACGACCATCATCAACCTGATATTGCGGCTGTACGAACCCGACGCCGGCCGCATCACCGTCGACGGCGCCGACCTGTTGTCATTGACCCGCGCCAGCTGGCTCGACCGCATCGCGATCGCCGGACAGGACGTCGAACTGATCGAAGGCACCGTCGCGCAGAATCTGCGGCTGGCCAAGCACGACGCCAGCTTCGCAGAAATCGAGGCAGCGTGCGCCGCCGTCGAGATTCTGGCCGACATCAAGGCCATTCCCGAAGGTTTTGACGCACGCATCGGCCCGGGCGGCCTGAGTTTTTCGGGCGGCCAGCGCCAGCGCCTCGGCCTGGCGCGGGCACTGATTCGCCAGCCCGAAATCCTGATTCTCGATGAAGCGCTGAGCGCGCTCGAACCGGCGCTCGAAGATC
>CALDHQ010000694.1 GCA_937894055.1 uncultured Polymorphobacter sp. | reverse complement strand
ATGGTCATCGTCTTCGAGCAGCTTGCGCGACATCGTCGTCTTGCCGGCGCCCGACGGCGACGACAGCACGAACATCAGCCCGCGGCGCTGCGGTTGCGTCAGGTTGGGGTGGATGAATTCGCTCATGCGCTGCTGTGGCATTTCACGGGAGCGCGTTCAAGCGCGGGACGATTCAAGGGCCTCCGGCGGGCAGGCCTGAGGCCTGCACCCATTTGAAGAGCGCATAACAATCGGGTGCAGGGCCTCAGGCCCTGCCCGCCGGAGGCCCTTCACTTTCGACTCAAACATCATTGAACCGCCACATGTCGCCGCCCGAGAAACTGGCACGCTGCATGCGGCCGGCCAGTGGCGCGTCGAACCATAGCCGTTCGGGAGCCATTTCAGGGTAAGCGAAGCGCCAGCTGCCATCGGGAGATTCGCTCAGCGGCCCGGTGCCTTCTGCGACCAGCGTGTCACCACGCGCCACGATCGAAATGCCGCCGACCCAGGAGTCGCTGCTGTAGTAGCTGCCGGCGCGTGCCGCGAGCTTGGCCGGCACCGGCGGCGTGGCGAGCGGGGTATCGCGGCCATAGAGCGTGCCGCCCCACCACAGCCGGTCGCGCACCGTCGTGCCCGCGTCAAAGGCGATTTCGTGCGCGTAAAGTGCCTGGTGATCCGTCAGGAAGTTTGTCGCGCCAATCGGCTTCATGCTGCCATAGACGCTGCCGACGCGCACCGCGACGCCATCGAAATAGGGCACGATGTCGATCTCGGTGCCGTTCGCGGCGCGGTAGTTGCCGATGTAGTTGGCGGGGTCCTCGACGGGCGGCTGGGTGCGGACCGCCGGCGCTTCGGGCAACGGCTTGCCCTCGGCATAGGCGCGCAGCAGCCGGCAGCCATAGCGGGTGATTTCGCGCGGGCGGTAGTTGATGTTGCCGACGTTGCTGCTGGCGAACACGCCGCCATCGGCCGCCGCATCGAACATCATCGACGAGCTGAAGCTGATCATGCCGCCGGTGTGGTGCAGGCATTTGTGGTCATCGATATCGATCGTCGCCAGCCCGGCGCCGTAGCGCGCGCCCTTGCCGAAATCGGGGGCATCGACGGTGGCGGTGACAAAGCGCCTGGCGAGCGCGTCAGTCATCAACGTGCCGCCCTTGCCCGCCGAAAGCTGCGCCAGCATGTCGAGGTAGCGCAGCATGTCGGCCGGAGTCGCCGCCACCGAGCCCGCCGGAATATCGGCGTCGAACCACGGCCCCGCCGCCCAGTCGGCACCGGGGAAATAGACGCGGTCGCCCAGCGTCGGCACATAGCCGATGGCATAGCGCGGCCGATCGCGCGCGACGATCACCGGCTCGGCGTGCGTCATGCCGAGTGGCACTAGCACTAGCTCGCGGCAAGCGGCCGCATAGGTCTTGCCGGTGACCTGCGACACGACATGCCCCAGCAAATCATAGCCGGTGTTGCTGTACGAAAACCGCGTGCCCGGTGTGAACCCCGTCCACAGCATGTTGCCGTTGACGCGCGGGAACAGCGGCGCGTCATGCGCCAGCCCGCTGCTGTGTTCGATGAGTTGCTGCACGGTGACCGGCACCGGCAGTGCCACGCCGGGCAGCACCGTCGCCATTTGTGCATCGAGGTCAAGCCGACCCTGCGCCGCCAGCCGGTACAGGCACAGCGCCACCAGCGACTTTGATATCGAGCCGATCTGGAACAGTTGGTCGGGTCGCACCGGCAAGCCGCGTTCGATGTCCGACAGCCCCAGCGTCATCACCGCGCGCAAGCCGTTGGGCCCGCGCACCGACAGCGTCATCCCCGGCAAGCCCCAGGCGTTCATCTCGGCCGCGGCATAGTCGCCAAGCGCCTTGAGCATCGCGCCCGCGTCGCCGGCACCCGGCGCCAACACGTTGATATGCGCCGCCCCCACGGTGGCCGCACGCCCGGCGCTTGCCAGCGCAACGCTTGCCGCCGCGCCCAGTCCGAGCGCCCACCTGCGGTTGATTTGCATGCCGTGTCCCCTGCTTGCCCTGCGCGATTGTGCAACGGTCGGGCTGAAACTGCCAGCGCGATTGCTCACGCCCCCTCTCCCTTCAGGGGAGAGGGCGAGAGACGCGCCGGCAGGCGCGGCCCGGGGTGAGGGTCGTCAGTCGTAGCGCTGCGCCCCACACCCTCACCCCGCCGCGCTATCGCGCGAGTCGCCCTCTCCCCTGAAGGGAGAGGGGACAGTCAGATCATCGTTTCCGGTCGCACCAGTGCGCGGAAGCGGGGTTCGTCGATGAGGCCGAGCGCCAGTGCGGCTTCGAGCAATGTCAGCCCTTCGGCATGCGCGTGGCGGGCGATTTTGGAGGCGGCGTCATAACCGATTTCAGGCGTCAGCGCGGTCACCAGCATCAGCGAGCGTTCAACCAGTTCGGCGATGCGGTCGCGGTTGGCGACCAGCCCTTCGACACAGCGCGTCGCAAAGCTGTCCATCGCCACGCTCAGCAGATCGATCGAGCGCAGCACATTGGCGCCAATCAGCGGCTTGAAGACGTTGAGCTCGAACTGGCCCTGCATGCCGCCGACGGTGAC
>CALDHQ010000693.1 GCA_937894055.1 uncultured Polymorphobacter sp. | reverse complement strand
CCATCGTCAGCGCACCGCCTTCTGCGTCCATGCTGACCGTACCCGCACTTGCGGTGCTGACATCCACCAGAGTTGCCGATCCGCTGCCCATGAGCATGTCGGCGGCTGCCTTCAGCGTGATGTGGCCCGTGCCACTGACGATGTCGCTGTTGACCACCAGGTTGCCGCTGTTCACGTCGATCAGGATGTTGCCTGTTCCATGGGCGCTGACCGCCGTGCCGGCTACGCCTGCACCCGATGTGTTGGCTGTGCCGTCGTTCAGGGTGACCGTGCCGCCAGCCACCAGCACGATGTTGCCGTTGGTGCCTGCCACCAGATCGCTTTGGGCTGCGTCTGTCACCGTGCTTGTCGTGGCGGTGGCGCTGAAGTCAGTCACACTGACCGTGACGGTGTCCACCGTCACTGCGTTGTCTTCCGTCATGAAGATGCCCGCTGTCGTGGTGCCGGTGCTGCGTGCCGCCGGCGCGAGCTCGCCGCTGCGTGCGTCCAGGCGCATGGCGTGCGGCGCATCGACGCTGCGGCTGGTGATCGACAACAATTCGTCGCGTGACGGGGTGTGGAATTTCTATTTTTCCAGTTCGTCCACCTACAACAACGAGCGGACGTACCGCTCGCAACAGCTCGGCGTGGCGGTGGCGGGCAAGGCAAGGGCCGCTACGGCAGCGCCAAGCCGGCACGCGACCCGCGCGTCGTGGTGAACCCGATCCGCTCGCGCGGTCCGCGCTAAGCACTTCGTCACGTCGAGAAACGGGGCGCGCAACTTTAGGTTGCGCGCCCTTTTTTATGGGGTGGCCGCCGGCTGGAACTGCGTGTGCAGCACCTCGCGCGCCGAAATCAGCGGTTCGGGGCTCAACCGGATGCCGCCGCTGACCGGGTTGTCGAGGTCGAGCGTCACCATGATCGACACCGTCGTCAGCACGAACAGGATCGTCGAGGCGCTGCGGTGGCGCGTCCGCACATTGCCCATGATATAGCCGAGCGTGAACGCGGTAATCAGCGAATAAATGGTCAGCGCCTGCATGACTTCGGCGGGAACGCGCGCGACGCGCGACGAGCGCCGGTCGGCCTGCGTGTCGATCATCCGCGCCATCGGCTCCGCCACCAGCATGACCGTCGTGGAACCACGCTGGTCGGCGGTGGCGCGCAGCATCGTCCGCCACAATTCGACGTGCTTGTTTTTCGAGGCTTCGTCATAGTCGTCAATTTTGGCGCGGTCGCCGCCGCTTTTGAAATAGCTCAGCCGGATATCGATATATTGGCGCAACTGGTTGCCGAGTTCGTCGCGGCCGGGATTCTCGAGATGTTGCGACTGCAGGAAGGTCTGCACGATGGCGTTTGCTTCTTCAACGACCAGCTGGCGCCGGTCCTCGTAGCGGCCCTGCGCCATTTCGAAGGTGAAGGCGATCATCAGCGCCAGCAGCCCGAGCGCAGCGGCGAGCACGTGCATTTCCTCGCCCGCCTCGTGCTCGGCGCCGCTCTTGACCACCGAACGGTGGTGCCAGAAGAAACCGAGCTCGCAGGCGATCAGCTGCAGGATCAGGAACCCTGTTCCCAATATCCATGACGGTGTGGTCTGGAGCATGTCTCCAAACCCGTAAATCGGCATCATGGCCGTGCTTCCCGATGCTGACGGGGGGTCAGGCGCCGCGCGACTTGAGCAGGTCGCGGATTTCGGTCAGCAGCACGACATCTTCGGGCGTGGCGGGCGCCGGCGGCGCTTCGGCGGGCTTGATGGCCTTGTTGGCGACGCGCACCAGCATGAAGATGACGAACGCCAGGATCAGGAAGTTGATCACCGCGGTCAGGAAGCTGCCATAGCCGAGCAGCACGACGCCGGCCTTCTTGAGCGCGACATAGTCATCGGGCGACCCCGCATAGGCGGCGGGGATGGCGCTCAGCCGGATGAAATTGCTGCTGAAATCGATGCCGCCGGTGATGGCGCCGATGACCGGCATGATGATGTCGTCGGTCAGCGAGGCGACGATCTTGCCGAACGCCGCGCCGATGATGACCGCGACCGCGAGGTCGAGGACGTTGCCGCGCGAGATGAATGCCTTGAATTCCTGAATCATGTTGCCACCCCAGTTGTTTGCCGAGCCACGACTATCTATATTCGTTTCCGGCTCGCAGTAAATGCAATCAACGGACGTTTCCGGTGCGCCGGACGAACAGGGAGAAGTCGGACGATGTCGATATTTGCCACCCGTACCGCACGTATCGGCGTGCCGTTGGTCATGACGCTGGCGCTTGCCGGCTGCGGCGTCAACACCATCCCGACCAAGGAAGAGGCTGCCAAGGCCGCCTGGGCACAGGTTGAAAACCAGTACCAGCGCCGCGCCGACCTCATCCCCAACCTTGTCGCCACCGTGCAAGGCGCGGCGAAGCAGGAACAGGCGACGCTGACCGCGGTCATCGATGCGCGCGCCAAGGCCACGCAGGTCACCGTCGACCCGACGAAGCTCAGCGATCCGGCGGTGATGGAGCAATATCAGGCCGCGCAGGGCAATTTGTCGAGCGCGCTTGGCCGCTTGCTGGTCAGCGTCGAAAAGTATCCCGAGCTGAAGTCGAACGAAGGCTTCCTGCAGCTGCAGTCGCAGCTTGAAGGCACCGAAAACCGCATCACCATCGCACGGCAGGACTATAACACCGCGGTGCAGGACTATAACACGACGATCCGCACCTTCCCCGACATGATCGGCGCCAAGGTCATCTACGGCTCGAAGCCGCTGCAGCCGTTCAAGGCGACCACGGTCAACGCCGAAGTCGCCCCGAAAGTGAGCTTTGACACCCCAGCCAAATAGTCCCGTCGGTTTCGGGCAGACCCAGCCTGCCGCAACGCCTTGGCGTGCGGCGGGGCTGGCGCTGTGCGTGCTGTTGTTGTGGCTGATGTCGGCACCCACGCTGGCGGCACCGACATTCCCGAAACTCACCGGGCGCGTTGTCGATGACGCGCGGGTGTTGCCGCCCGAGGTCGAGGCGTCCCTGACGCAGAAGCTAGCCGCGCTCGAAGCCGCCAATGGCACCCAGCTGGTCGTGGTGACGCTGCCCGACCTCAAGGGCTATGACATCGGCGACTATGGCTA
>CALDHQ010000692.1 GCA_937894055.1 uncultured Polymorphobacter sp. | reverse complement strand
CAACTCATGGGTGCAGGGGCAAGCCCCTGCCCGCCGGAGGCCCTTTCGTCAGGCCGCCGCGCTCTCCAACGCCGCACCCGCTTCGATCCAGCGCTCTTCGGCCTTCGCCAGCGACCGTTCGATATCGGCGCGCGCCTTCATCAGCTCGGTCGCGGTCAGGCGCGCATCGGCGGGCACTGCGTCGGCGGGGTTGAACAGCGCCGCGTCGATTTGCGAGCGCCGTGTGGTCAGCCGCTTGATTTCGGCTTCGGCTTCGTTGACGGCCTTGCGCAGCCCGGCACTTGCCTCGCGCGCGGCAGCGGCGGCCTTGCGGGCTTCCTTCTTGTCGACCTTCGAGACGCGCGCGCCGCCTTCGGGGCGGGCGTCGTTCCGGCCGAGCACCTGTTCGGTATAGTCGTCGAGGCTGCCGTCATAATCGACGGCGCGGCCACCATCGACGAGCACCAGCCGGTCGGCCGACGCCTCGAGCATGTGGCGGTCATGGCTGACGACGACGACGGCGCCGCCGAATTCGTTGAGCGCCTGGACCAGCGCCTCGCGCGCATCGACATCAAGGTGGTTGGTCGGTTCGTCGAGGATGAGCAGGTGCGGCGCGTCGCGGGTGATCAGTGCGAGTGCGAGGCGTGCGCGCTCGCCGCCCGACATCTTGCCGACCTTTTGCTCGGCCATCGCGCCCGAAAAGCCGAAGCGCCCGAGCTGGCCGCGCACTGCGGCGGGCTTTTCGCCCTGCATCAGCCGGCTCATATGCTCGAGCGGCGTATCGTCGGCGTCGAGTTCCTCGACCTGGTACTGGGTGAAATAGCCGACGCGCAGCTTGCCCGGCGCGGCGATGTTACCTGCGAGCGGCGCGAGTTGCCCCGCCAGCAGTCGCGCCAGCGTCGTCTTGCCGTTGCCGTTGCGCCCGAGCAGCGCCAGCCGCTCCTCGGGATCGAGCCGCAGGTCGAGATTTTCGAGAATCGGCTTGCCGTTATAGCCGACAGCGGCATGGTCGAGCTGGATCAGCGGCGGCCGCAGCTGCGGCGGCGACGGGAAATCGAAGCGCAGCGTCGGATCGTTGACGGCTTCGGCGATCGGCTGCATCCGCGCCAGCGCCTTCTGGCGCGACTGCGCCTGTTTGGCGGTCGAGGCGCGGGCGCTGTTGCGCGCGATATAGTCCTGCAGCTTGGCGCGCTGCGCCTGCTGCGCTTCGCGCGCGGCGGCCAATTGCGCGGCGCGCTCGTTGCGCAGCCGCTCGAAATCATCATAGCCGCCGGTGTACAGCGTGATCTGCCCGCCTTCGAGATGCAGGATGTAATCGACGACGTTGTTGAGCAGGTCGCGTTCGTGGCTGATGATCAGGATCGTGCCGCGATACGACTTCAGGAACGATTCGAGCCACATCGTCGCTTCGAGGTCGAGATGGTTCGACGGTTCATCGAGCAGCAGCAGGTCGGGCGCCGAAAACAGCAGCGCCGCCAATGCCACGCGCATCCGCCAGCCGCCCGAATAGCTGTCGAGCGGGCGGTGCTGCGCTTCTTCGTCGAAGCCGAGGCCCACCAGAATTCGTGATGCCCGCGCCGGCGCGGTGTGCGCGTCGATGGCGTTGAGGCGTTCGTGGATTTCGGCGATGTGGTGCGCGTCGGTGCCGTGCAGCGCTTCTTCTTCGGCGAGCAGCGCCGCACGCTCGGTGTCGGCCGCCAGCACGGTTTCGAACGGCGTCGCCGCACCTGCGGGGGCTTCCTGCGCGACATAGCCGATGCGCGCGCCCTTGGGCATCTCGATACCGCCGTCATCGGCCTCGATGTCGCCGGTGACGACCTTCATCAACGTCGACTTGCCGGCGCCGTTGCGGCCGATCAAGCCGACACGGGCGCGCAGCGGCAGCGCCGCAGTCGCACGGTCGAGGATGGTGCGCCCGCCGAGGCGCACGGTGACGGCATTGAAAGTCAGCATCCCGCGCCCCTAGCACGCAGTTGCAGCATTGTCACCGACAACACGCTGCTGGGCGTCCGATGCTTGTTCAAATAGCTAACCCCGCTCATCCCGAGCGAAGTCGAGGGACCTGCCCCACCGTGGGCGTGTCCCTCGACTTCGCGTGGGGCATGAGCAGGGTGGGTTCTACTTGATCGAAGACGCCGCTAGC
>CALDHQ010000691.1 GCA_937894055.1 uncultured Polymorphobacter sp. | reverse complement strand
GACGGTTGCGGCGAGTTCGGCAATCGTCACGTCGCTGCCCGAACCGACATTGATGTGCGCCGCCTGCGAATAATTCTTGAGCACGAACACCAGTGCATCCGCCAGGTCATCGACATGCATGAACTCGCGGCGCGGCGTGCCGGTGCCCCAGACCATCATGTTGGCGTCACCGGCGTCGCGCGCCGCCACCGCCTTGCGCAGCAGCGCTGGAATGACATGGCTCGATTCGAGGTCGTAGTTGTCGCCGGGGCCATACAGATTGGTCGGCATCGCCGAGATGAAATCGAGGCCATATTGTTCGCGATAGGCTTCCGCCAGCTTGATGCCGGCAATTTTCGCCACCGCATACCATTGGTTGGTCGGCTCGAGCGCGCCGGTGAGCAGCGCTTCCTCGACAATCGGCTGGTCGGCGAATTTGGGGTAGATGCACGAGCTGCCAAGGAACAGCAGCTTGCTGACCTTGGCCGCAGCTGACGCCGCCATGATATTGGCTTCGATCATCAGATTGTCGTGGAGGAAATCGACCGGCCGCGCCGCATTTGCCGCGATGCCACCAACGCGCGCAGCGGCGAGCACGACCACATCGGGTCGCGCAGCCGCGACCCAGTCCTCGACCTGTGCCTGCCGCGTCAGGTCAACTTGCCCGCGCGGTGCGACCAGAATCTCGCCGACATTCTCGCGCGCCAACCGGCGTACGACAGCGCTGCCGACCATGCCGCGATGGCCCGCGACCCAGACGCGCTTGCCCGCCAGATCGAACGGCAAACTCACGCCCGGCCCGTACGCTTGGCTTCGGCGAGGTCACTCGCCACCATTTCCTTGACGAGCTGCTCCATCGAGGTCGTCGCTTCCCAGCCGAGCTGTTGCTTGGCCTTCGACGGATCGCCGAGCAGCAGATCGACTTCGGTCGGGCGGAAATAGCGCGGGTCGATGGCGACCAACACCTGGCCGGTCGCGGCATCGACGCCGGTTTCATCGACGCCTTCGCCCTTCCACACCAGCTGGCGGCCGACTTCGGCAAACGCCAGTTCGACGAAGTGGCGGACGCTGGTGGTGCGGCCGGTCGCCAGCACCCAGTCCTGCGCGGTGTCGTGCTGGACGATGCGCCACATGCCCTCGACATAGTCGCGCGCATGGCCCCAGTCGCGCTTGGCGTCCATGTTGCCCAGATGCAGCTTGGTCTGCAGGCCGAGCTCGATCGCGGCCACCGCGCGGGTGATCTTGCGCGTCACGAAGGTCTCGCCGCGCACCGGGCTTTCATGGTTGAACAGGATGCCGTTCGACGCGTGGATGCCGTAAGCCTCGCGGTAATTGACCGTGATCCAATAGGCGTACATTTTCGCCGCCGCATACGGCGAACGCGGATAGAATGGCGTTGTTTCGCGCTGCGGGGTTTCCTGCACCAGCCCGTACAATTCCGACGTCGAGGCCTGATAGAAGCGCGTCAGCTTCTCGCGGCCGAGGATGCGGATAGCCTCCAACAGCCGCAGCGTGCCGATGCCATCGGCGTTGGCGGTGTACTCGGGCGTTTCAAAGCTGACCTGGACGTGGCTCTGCGCCGCGAGGTTGTAGATCTCGTCGGGCTGCGTCTCCTGCACCAGCCGGATGAGGTTGGTCGAATCGGTCAGGTCGCCGTGGTGCAGGAAGAACTTCGTCGGCCCCTCGTGCGGGTCGCGATACAAATGATCGATGCGCGCCGTATTGAACGACGAAGCGCGGCGCTTGACGCCGTGGACGGTGTAACCCTTCGAAAGCAGCAGTTCGGACAGATACATGCCGTCCTGTCCGGTAACGCCGGTGATGAGTGCGGTCTTGGTCATTGATTTCCTGCACGGGGCTGCAAAGTGGCGCGCTTTAGCAAGGTTGCGCGGGGTTTGTCGATTGCCGACGGGCACGCCAAGGCGCTAAGTTGGGATCAAATCAATCCAAGGGGACAAAGTCATGACCTTCTCGCTCTACGCTGCAACCATTCCGTCGTATCAACAAATCGTCAGCGCCGTCGATGCGCTGGTCGACAAGGCGGTGGCGTTCTGCGCCGAAACGGGCACCAGCGAAAACGACCTGATCATGGCGCGGCTGGTCGATGACATGTTGCCGTTCGGCTATCAGGTCAAATCGGTCGCCGAACATTCGGTCGGCGCCATCGAAGGCGTGCGCGCCGGCAATTATTCGCCCGATACCGGCCCGTTCCCGATGGATTTCCCCGGTCTCAAGGCCAAGCTGGCAAACGCGCAGGCGTTCCTTGCGGCGCTCGATCCGGCTGAAATCAACGGCTTTATCGGCCGCGACATGCAATTTTCGTTCGGCACCGCGGTCATGCCGTTCACCGCCGAAAACTTCCTGCTGTCGTTCGCGCAGCCCAACTTCTATTTCCACGCCGCGACCGCCTATGACATCCTGCGTTCGAAGGGCGTCAAGATCGGCAAGCGCGACTTCATGGGCCGTCCGCGGCTCAAGATGTAGTAGAGCCTCCGGCGGGCAGGGGTGACCCCTGCACCCATTTGAAGCGCGCTTTACAATCGGGTGCAGGGCCCAGGCCCTGCCCGCCGGAGGCCCTTAGCTTCGGATTCCCCGCAACAGCGGAATCAGAAGCAACCCCGTCAGCGCCGCCGCCACCAGCGCCAGCGGAATCTCGACGCCGCGCGCGATAGCGGCGCCGATCAGCAGCACGCCGCCGACCTGGAATGCCGAGTTGACGATGTTGTTCGCGGCGATGGTGCTGGCGCGGCAATCGGGTGCGGTGCCGGTTTGCAGCACGCCGTAAAGCGGCACCGAGAAGATGCCGCCGGCCACCGCAATGACAAACAGGTCGGCGAGGATGCGCCAGGCCGCCGGCGTGCGCAGGAAATCCGCGACACCACCGGCCGGGCCGGGCAGGCCGTGGACGGCGAACCAGAAATCGACCGCACCGACCGCCATGCCGAGCGCCGCCCAGGGCGTCAGCCGCGCCGATATGCGCCCGGCAAGCAGCCGCCCGACGGCAACCGAGCCGACCGCGATGCCGATCGAAAACGCTGCCAAGAACAAGGTCGCGACGGCTTCGGTGCCGCCGAGGATGTTGCGCACCAGCGGCACGAACTGCCCCGTCCAGATCGCGCCGAGTGCCCAGAACCATGAAATCGCGATGGTCGCGGCACGCAATGTCGGCGTGCTGAAATTGGCCACCAGCGCGCGCTTAGAGCTGCGCCACAGGTTCCAGTCGATGCGCGCGCGGGGATGCTCGGCCGGCGCCGGCGGAATGAACCGCGCTGCCAGTGCACCGAGCAGCGCCACACCGATCGCGACCGGCCCCGCGGCCAGCCCGAGCAGTCCGCCGGCAATCTGGCCGAGTAGGATCGCGACGAACGTGCCGCCCTCGACGAGCCCGGTGCCGCCAAGCAATTCATCCTCGGCAAGGTGCTGCGGCAGGATGGCGTATTTGACCGGGCCGAAGATCGTCGAATGCACCCCCATCAGCGCCAGCACGAAAAACAGCAGCGGCAGCGATCCGAGCCAAAGCCCGACCGCGCCGAGCCCCATGAAGGCGATTTCCGCCAGCTTGACGAACCGCGCGACGGTCGCCTTGTCGCGCTTGTCGGCGATGTCGCCCGCCAGCCCCGAAAACAGCACGAACGGCAACACGAACAGGCCCGTAGCGGCGGTGACCAGCGTGGCGCTCGCTACTTCATCGCCCGCCATGATGTGGAAGACGATCAGGAACAGCATCGCCGTCTTGAACAGATTGTCGTTGAAGGCGCCGAGGAACTGCGTGACGAACAGCGGGCCGAAGCGGCGCGAGAGGAGCAGATGTCGCATGCGCGGGCAACACTAGCGAGCCGCTGCGTGGCGCGATAGTGTCGAGTTTTACCGTCACAATTGCGCGCTAACGCAGCAATCCAGCACATCAACAGGAGAAGACGATGTCCCAGCAAATCCTCGACATGATTGCCCGCATGGGTGGCGCCGATTCGGTGGCGGCGATGGCGTCGCGCGTCGGACTGTCGCCCGAACAGGGGCAGGCGGCGATGGCGGCGCTGGTGCCGGCACTCGCCGGCGGCATGGCCAAGCAGGTTCAGGCCGGCAACGGTAGTGTTGTCGATTCGGTCGCCGGGCTTGCGGCGGCGTTCACCGGCTCGGCGGCGAGCGATCAGGCGATCGGCCAGTGCACCGAGATTCTGGGGCAGCTGTTCGGTTCGAAGGACGTTTCGATGGCGGTGGCGCAAAACGCCGCG
>CALDHQ010000690.1 GCA_937894055.1 uncultured Polymorphobacter sp. | reverse complement strand
GGAAAAGTCACTAGGGCGACGCTCTATTTCGTAGCAGCCTTTGGCGCAGCCTTGGGAGCCGCCGCAGCCGGAGCGGCGCCTGGCTTCGCGTTCTCGACGTCGGCCTTGACGAGTTCGGTGAGCCAGATCGGCTGCACCGAGACATAGAGCCCGGTCTTCTTCAGGGCTTCGGCCCGGGCGAGCTGCGCTTCCGTCAGCTGGAACATGCCGAAATGTTCGATGCGCATCATCGTTGCGCGTGACCGCGCGCCGACTTCGCCTTCATAGGCATCGAGGCAGATGTCGGTGGCCCGGTCACCCGAACAGTGCAGCATGGAGATGACACTGTTGCTGTTGGCCAGATCGGCAAAGTGCCGCGCCTGTTCCGGCGGGGTCACCAGCGAGCCCTTGTTACCCGGCGGGTCGGTATCGAAATGGCCCTTGTATTCCTCGTACATATAGCCGGTGCGCGCGTCATTCTCGCCGTCCGCCCACGCCTTGATCGCGGCGAACCTGTAGTAGGCGGGATCGACACCCGCCGGCATTTTGAAGCCATCAAGGTTGGCGGGCAAACCTTCGCCATCCGGCGCTGCCCACACCGATACCGTCAGGCGAATGTCGGGCTTGGCGGTCTTCGCCACCGCTTGCAGGACCGGCAGTGCCGCCGCCGGGGTGATCGCCAGCACCGAGGTGAAGCCGTAAGGCTTCCAGAAGTCCTGAATACCGCTGGCGTAATAGCTTTGCAGCTCAGCAACCGTGGGTGTCGTCGGCACCGCGCCCATCGCATCGGTCAGCGTGCCGTCGGGCTGGCCATCCTTGCCAAGCAGCGCCCGGCCGCCGCCCTTGAGCGCCGTGTTGGTGCTGCTGACACCGAGCAGGCGCAATGCCATCGAATTTGCCACCGCCATATGCGCGCCATTGGCGACGACGACCGGATTGTCAGGCGCCACCGCATCGAGTTCGGCTTTGCTCGGCAGACGCTTTTCGACGAACTTGTTCTGGCTCGCCGACACGCAGGCGACGAACACCCACTTGCCCTTGGGCGTATTCTTCATCCACGCGGCGATATTGGCGAGTGCCTGCTTGACCGACGGAGTCCCGGGGAAGCGCGCATCGACCCAGGTGTCCTTCATCATGATGGTTTCCATCGGGTGCGTATGGCCATCGACGAGGCCGGGCACGACGAGCTTGCCATTCAGGTCGACCAACTGGGTCGCAGCCCCGGCCAGTTTGCGCATGGCGTCGGTGCTGCCGACCTGCAGGAATTTGCCGTCCTTCACCGCGACGGCCGCCGCCGTCGAACCTGCCAGATCGAGCGTGACGATCTTGCCGTTGAAGTAAATGACATCGGGCGCGGCATCCGGCGCCGCCGACAAGGCCGGCGCTGCGGCGGAAATCGCCATGGCAGACACCAGTGCGAGGCTGAGCTTGTTCATCCATCATCTCCCCGTGGCCAGATGGTCGATCCGAACAGCTCCGCGCGCGTCCCGGGTGGAGCTTCAGCCGGTTCCATGGCCCCGGCTGAAGTAGACGTGATTGGACGTCCCGCGGTCAAGCACTGCGTTGCGTGGTAAAGATTTAGACCGCTTCGCGAAGGCAGCGCGTGAACATTTCGGCATCGACATTGCCACCCGACAATAGCACCGCGACGGTCTTGCCGCGCACATCGACCTTGCCCGCCAGAACCGCCGCAAGCGCCACCGAGCCGCCGGGCTCCACGACCAGCTTGAGTTCGCGGAAGGCGAAGGCGACCGCCGCCATCACCTCGGCCTCGCTGACCCAGACGCCCGGCAGCGCGCGTTCGGAGAGGATGCCGAACGTCAGCGGGCTGCAGAACAGCGTCTGCAGCGCGTCGCAGATCGTCGGGCCGGGGTTTTCGACAGCGAGGATCTTGCCCGCCACCAGACTGCGCGCGACATCGTCGTAACCTTCAGGCTCGACCGGCACGACCGGCAGCCCGCTGCCCAGCGCGATGCCGCTCGCCAACCCGCCGCCGCCGCAGCACACCACGGCAAAATCTGCGGTCTTGTCCATCGCTTCGAGGTCACGGGCGATTTCCAGTCCGGCCGTGCCCTGCCCGGCCACGACGAACGGATCGTCGAACGGCGGCACGATGACCGCGCCGCGCTTTTCGGCAATCGCGGCGGCAATTGCGCCGCGGTCCTCGGTCAGCCGGTCATAGAACACCACTTCGGCGCCGTGGCTGCGGGTGCGCGCCACTTTCAGCGCCGGGGCATCCGACGGCATAACGATCGTCGCGGGCATGTTCAGCAGCTTTGCCGCGAACGCCACGCCCTGGGCATGGTTGCCGCTCGAATAGGCGACGACTCCGCCGCCGCGGTCTTCGGGGGAAATCGCCGCGAGCCGGTTATAGGCGCCGCGGAACTTGAACGAGCCGGTGCGCTGCAGGCATTCGGGCTTAAGCCAGATTTCTCCGCCGGTCAGCGCATCGAGCACATCCGAGCGCAGCAACGGCGTGCGCACCGCGACATCCTCGATCCGTCCGGCAGCCACCACCACGTCCATCCGAGAAATAGTCGCTGTCATAAAACCTCCACATACCCAGAAACCATTGAAAAAACGTCGCTTTTGACTTTGCGCTAAACCCTTGAACCACCAACGCAATTTGAACAAAATTTCGTAACAAAAAAACTCTTTACAGCGGGGGGTATCGTCCCTATTTACCCCCGCTCACCGCTGCCCCATGGGGACTTCCAACCGCAAGGCAGCTACTACACGACGCCCCGGAGGTCCCTTGAATTGCACAAGCCATATAACGCGCTGGGGGTAGCCCGCGACACTAATCCGTCGCAGCCCGTTACCCTGATCCGCCCGCACGCTGCCCTTCGCGCTGCCCGCTTCTTTTCGGAGAAGTTTCCGGGCACGACGATGTACGCTGTAAAGGCCAATCCTTCGCCCGAACTGATCCGCACCCTGTGGGACGGCGGCATCAAGGTTTATGACGTCGCGTCGATCGCCGAAGTGCGGCTGGTGCGCGGCCTGCTGCCTAAGGCGACTTTGTGCTTCATGCATCCGGTCAAGTCGCCCGAAGCGATTGCCGAAGCCTATTTTGAACACGGCGTTCGCACCTTCTCGCTCGACAACCTCGAAGAGCTCGCCAAAGTCGTTGCCGCCACCAAGGGCGCGACCGACCTGACGCTGTGCGTCCGCCTGCGCGTGTCATCGGCGCATTCGAAGCTCAGCCTCGCGTCGAAGTTCGGTGTCGGCGTCGAAGATGCGGCGCCGCTGCTGATGGCCGCACGCCAGGCCTCCGACGCGCTCGGCATCTGCTTCCATGTCGGTTCGCAGGCGATGAGCCCGCAGGCATATAGCGATGCGCTGTCGCTGGTCCGCGCCGCGATCGTGTCGGCCGGCGTCACTGTCGATGTCATCGATGTCGGCGGCGGTTTCCCGTCGATCTATCCGGGCATGGAGCCGGGCGAACTGACGCGCTATTTCGACGTCATCCACGCCGCGTTCGAAGCGCTGCCGATTTCCTATTCGGCGGAGCTGTGGTGCGAACCCGGCCGTGCATTGTCGGCGGAATATGCCAGCATCATCGTGCGCGTCGAGCAGCGCCGCGACGACGTGCTCTACATCAACGACGGCGCCTATGGCGCGTTGTTCGATGCCGCGCATGTCGACTGGCGCTTCCCCGCCGCGTTGCTGCGTGACACGCCGTCGCACACCAAGGACATGGCGTTCAGCTTCTACGGCCCGACGTGCGATGACATGGATTTCATGCGCGGTCCGTTCATGCTGCCTGCCGATGTCCGGGCCGGCGACTATCTCGAAATCGGCATGCTCGGCGCTTATGGCTCGGCGATGCGCACCGCGTTCAACGGCTTCACCAATGGTGATACCGTGGTGGTGACCGACGAACCGATGGACAGCGCCTATGGTGACACCGAAGTGACACCTTCGGTCGTTACACCGATCCGCAAGGTCAATTCGTAGCGTAGCCCGCGTCGATTGCAGTTCAACCCGTTCGGCGCCGGATGGTCCGGCCACGGGCGACGTTCTTACACGTCGAGCCACTCATCCAAGGAGTGACCCAATGACCACCCAGATCAACGCCCAGCGCAAGGCCGAGCTGCTGTCGAAGGTCGTCGAGCATATCGACATCCGCAGCTTCGACGCGCGCCCGATCATCGACGGCATGTCGAACATGAGCTTCACGTCGCGCGACCTCGCGCGCGCCACGGCCATCTACAACCAAATGCTTGCCGACCCCGATTGCACGATCTTCCTCGTCATCGCCGGTTCGACCAGCGCCGGCGGCTGCATGGATCTTTATGCCGAGCTGCTGCGCAACAACATGGTCGACGGCATCGTCGCGACCGGCGCGACGATCGTCGACATGGATTTCTTCGAAGGCCTTGGCCACAAGCATTATCAGGCGCTCGACGTGCCCGATGATGACACGCTGCGCTCGCTGCTCATCGACCGCATCTACGACACCTATATCGATGAAGAGCAGCTGCAGGACTGCGACCACACCATCCTCGAAATCGCCAACAGCCTTGAACCGCGCGCCTATTCGAGCCGCGCCTTCATCCGCGAGATGGGCAAGTACCTCAGCGAGCACGGCAAGAAGGACAACAGCCTCGTCAAGCTGGCGTACGAGCATGACGTGCCGATCTTCTGCCCGGCGTTCGTCGACTCGTCGGCAGGCTTCGGCCTCGTCAAGCACCAGGTCGACCGCGCCAAGGAAGGCAAGCCGTACATGGTGCTCGACGCCATCGCCGACTTCCGCGAGCTCACCGACATCAAGATCAAGGCCGGCACCACCGGGCTTCTCATGATCGGCGGCGGCGTGCCGAAGAACTTCATCCAGGACACGGTGGTTTGCGCCGAAATCCTCGGCCATGACGATGTGCAGGTCCACAAGTACGCCGTGCAGATCACCGTCGCCGACGTCCGCGACGGCGCCTGCTCGTCGTCGACGCTGCAGGAAGCTGCGAGCTGGGGCAAAGTCAACACCGGCATCGAACAGATGGTGTTCGCCGAAGCCGGCTCGGTGATGCCGCTGCTCGCCAGTGACGCGTATCACCGCGGCATCTGGAAGAACCGCGCCAAGCGCGCCTGGGGCAAAATGTTCGCCTGAGCCGCGCTGAACGACTGAATGACGAGCGCCCGGTGGCAACACCGGGCGCTTTTCGTTTGTGCCGCGGCCAGTAATCGGCATTCAAAGATACAGAATCTGTTCATACAGACATTGCTAAATCCGCGCGCGTCGCTGCTTGCACTGCGCCGCATCGGGCCATCACAGTCGCGACATGTGTTGGAGTATGAGTATGCGTTCTGAAATTTCTCCGCTTTTCAAAGTCAGCGTGGCCGTGGTCGCGCTCGCCGGTTCTGCACTTGCCGGCGCCCAGTTTGCCGATCGGCTGCCGTGGCACACCTCCCCTGCGATCACCCCGCCAGCGCGCACCAGCCCGGTTGCCGCGCTTGCTGCGCCGGCAGTAAAGGGGGGCTCGCTCGCCGACATGGTCGCCGCCGTGGGCCCCAGCGTCGTGCAAATCGTCGTCAAGCCCAGCGCGGGCTTTCAGCCGATGCAGTTCGGCGGCCAGCCCGGCGAGGCACCGTCGCAGGGCGGCCTTGGTTCGGGCTTCATCGTCGATGCCAAGGGCATTGTCGTCACCAACAACCATGTCGTTGGCGACGCGCAGACCGTCACCGTGCAGCTGAGCGATGGTCGTGAATTGACCGGCCGCGTGCTCGGCCGTGACAAGCAGACCGACCTCGCCGTCGTCCAGATCGAAGGTGGCGGCGACTTCACGCCGGTCGCCTGGGGCGACAGCGACCACACGCGCGTCGGCGACCCAATTTTTGCCGTGGGCAGTCCGTTCGGACTCGGCAGCACCGTGACATCGGGCATCATTTCGGCGCGCGGCCGCGAAATCGGCGCCGGGCCGTATGACGACTTCCTGCAGGTCGATGCCGCGATCAATTCGGGCAATTCGGGCGGACCGCTGTTCGATGCGTCGGGCCGCGTCATCGGCGTCAACACCGCGATCTTCTCGCCGTCGGGCGGCAATGTCGGCATTGGTTTTGCCATTCCGGCGCAGATGGCGCACCGCGTCGTCCAGCAGATCGTCGCCAACGGCCATGTCGCGCGCGGCCGCATCGGCGTCGCGCTGCAGGCGGTGACCCCCGATATCGCCCGCGCCATCGGTGCCCCCGATACCAAGGGCGCGCTGATCGCGCAGGTCGATCCGAACGGCACCGCGGCGCAAGCCGAGCTGCAGTCGGGCGACATCGTCCGCAGCTTCGGCGGCCAGCCGGTCAACGACTCGCGTGATCTCGCGCGGCTGGTGGCCGACGCCAAGGCCGGCACCACGGTGCGCGTCGCCATCGTCCGGCGCGGCCAACCGATGGACGTGCAGTTGCGCGTCGGTGGCGAACAGCAGGCCTGAGCCACCGCCGACCCGCGTTGACGCCGGCATTTGACGCCCCCGCGAAATCGGGGCAGTCATTGCCGGCAACAACGGGGAGGATAAGTAATGCATAGCAACATTCTGGCGCCGGTCGCGCTACTCGCACTGTGGTCGATGGTGATGTTGGCGTGGACGCTGACGACACGCATGGGCGCGCTCAAGAAAATGGGCGTCGATATCAGCAAGGTGCGCGGTACCAAGCCGAACATGCTCGACGGCGTCCTGCCCGACAAGACGATGTGGGTGGCGCACAACTACAACCATCTGATGGAGCAGC
>CALDHQ010000689.1 GCA_937894055.1 uncultured Polymorphobacter sp. | reverse complement strand
TTGGTCGAGACGGTGACGTCGGGCGAGGTGGTGACGATGCGCGCCGCCAATGCTGCGCTGTCGGCGTCCTCGGCCTTGGCAAGGTCGAGCAGGATGCGCCCGAAGGCGGCCTGCGTCGATTGTTCGGCGCCGTCGGGCACGGGCAGCCGCAATGGCACGGGGACAGCGGCGGCAGGCGCAGCACGGCGCGCGCGTGCTAGTGGGGACGCCGCGACGAACGCGTTCAGCCGCGCTGCTTCATTGTCCCCAACCCCGCCGAACGGCGCCCATTCGTCTCCCGGCGCAATGCCCAGCGCGTCGCGCAGCCCGTGGATCTGGCCGGGGTTCATCAGCCCCGAATGATTGTCCTTGTGGCCGGCGAACGGCAGCCCCTGCCCCTTGACGGTATAGGCGATGAACAGCGTCGGCGTGTCGTCCTGCGCGCTGTCGAACGCCTCGATCAGGCTGGCGATGCAATGGCCGCCGAGGTTGGTCATCAACCGCGCCAGCGCCGCGTCGTCATAGCTGGCGAGCAGTCCTGCCACGCCGCGCTTGCTGCCGATGTCGCGCGTCAGCCGCGCCCGCCACGCCGCGCCGCCCTGATAGGTCAGCGCCGCGAATTCGGCGTTGGGACAGGTATCGATCCAGTCTTCGAGCGCCTTGCCGCCGGGCAGCTTGAACGCCGCCTGCTGGAGCTTGCCATGCTTCAGCGTGATGACGCGCCAGCCGCAGGTTTCGAAGATGTCGTCGAAGCGCCGGAACATGCGGTCGGCGGTCGTCGCATCGAGCGACTGGCGGTTGTAGTCGACCACCCACCAGCAGTTGCGAACGTCGTGCTTATAGGCCTCGATCAAGCATTCGTAGATGTTGCCCTCGTCGAGTTCGGCGTCGCCCATCAGCGCGATCATGCGGCCGGCATCGGCGGGCGCGAGCTGGCCGTGGGCGATCAAATAGTCCTGCACCAGCGACGCGAACGCCGTGACCGCGACGCCGAGCCCGACGCTGCCGGTCGAAAAATCAACGGGAATTTGGTCCTTGGTGCGGCTCGGGTAGCTCTGCGCGCCGCCCAGCCCGCGGAAGCGCTGCAACTGGTCGAGGCTCTGCTCACCCAGCAGATAATGGATGGCGTGCAGCACCGGCCCGGCGTGCGGCTTGACCGCGACCTTGTCGTTGGGGCCGAGCGCGTGGAAATACAGCGCCGCCATGATTGCCGAAATCGACGCGCAACTCGCCTGATGGCCACCGACCTTGAGGCCGTCTTCGCTGTCGCGCAGATGGTTGGCGTTGTGGATCGTCCACGAACTCAGCCAGCGCAGCCGCTCGTCGAGGCGCTCGATCAGCGCGATGGTGTCGGTGTCGGCAAGTGCAGCTGCGGTCATCGCCGCAACCTAGCGCGTCGAACGCCGCGCGTCACCGTCCGAAGATGCCGCACTGCTATTGGCTTCGCGCTTGCACCGCGCGGAGAATTGCCCGAAACCGCGTCGGTCCAATCCGCCGCAAAACGCGGCCTTCACCGGGGAGTGCCATCATGGCCTATGAACATTGCACCGTCGAAAAGGACGGCCACGTCCTGACCATTACCATCAACCGTCCCGACCGCATGAACGCGCTGCATCCGCCGGCCAATGCCGAACTGGCGCAGGCGTTCGACGATTTCGCTGCCGACCCCGATCTGTGGGTCGCCATCCTGACCGGTGCCGGCGACCGCGCATTCTCGGCGGGCAACGACTTGCGCTACCAGGCCGAAGGCAATGCCGTGACGGTGCCGCCGTCGGGCTTTGCCGGCATCACCTCGCGCTATGACCTCGACAAGCCGGTCATCGCGGCGGTCAACGGCGTCGCAATGGGCGGCGGCTTTGAAATCGCGCTGGCCTGCGACATCATCATCGCCAGCGACAACGCCACTTTCGCGCTGCCCGAGCCCAAGGTCGGGCTGGCCGCGCTCGCCGGCGGCCTGCACCGGCTGCCGCGCCAGATCGGCCTCAAGCGCGCGATGGGCATGATCCTGACCGGCCGCAGCGTGCCCGCGGCCGAGGGCAAGGAACTCGGCTTCGTCCACCAGGTCGTGCCGGCGGCCGAGCTCGCCGCGGCCGCACGCGCGCTCGCCGATACGATGCTGACGCTGTCGCCGCTGTCGCTGCGCGCGTCGAAGCAGGTGGTGATGCGCGGACTCGACACGCCGTCGCTCGAAGAAGCCTATTCGGGCCAGATGAAGCACCCGGCGGTGCAGGCGCTGTGGAAGTCGGAAGACCTCAAGGAAGGCCCGCTGGCGTTCGCGCAGAAGCGCAAGCCGGAGTGGAAGGGTCGCTAAGCGCCTGAAATGAAAAGAGCCGCCCGGCTTGACCGGGCGGCTCCCACATTGCCGGTTGCGAACCGGAGATGGGCTATTCCGTTGCGATCTCGACCACAACACCCAAGTTACCAGTGCACAACGTGGAACAATGAGACACTAGACCACCTCCTTTCGCCTGTTTCAGGGATCTGCAGGATCATCCTGACCGGCCACGATTGCAAGCGGAAATTTGCACTGGCTGTGTCGCAAATGGTGCCCGCCAACGCCGCACAAAACAAAGGGCGGAAGCGTTGCCGCTCCCGCCCTTGCTTGAAGGCTGGTGTCGTGGCGCGAAGGGCTTAAGCAGCCTCTTCTTTCGCCAAGACCCGCATCGGTTCCTTGATGCCGGCGACGACATCCTTGTCGACGACGACTTCGCCGACGCCGTCCATGCCGGGCAGCTCGAACATCGTGTCGAGCAGGATGCTCTCCATGATCGAGCGCAGCCCGCGCGCGCCGGTCTTGCGTTCGATGGCGCGCTTGGCGATTGCCGACAGCGCATCGACCGAGAACTCGAGCTTGACGCCCTCCATCTCGAACAGTCGCGCGTACTGCTTGACCAGTGCGTTCTTCGGTTCGGTCAGGATGGTGATCAGCGCCGATTCGTCGAGGTCTTCGAGCGTCGCGATAACCGGCAGACGGCCGATAAACTCGGGGATCAGGCCGAACTTGAGCAGATCCTCGGGCTCGCACTGACGCAGCATCTGGCCGGTGCGGCGTTCGTCGGGGCCGGCGACATGCGCGCCGAAACCGATCGACTTGCCCTGCAGGCGGTCACCGATGATGCGTTCAAGGCCGTTGAAGGCACCGCCGCAGATGAACAGGATGTTGGTCGTATCGACCTGGAGGAATTCCTGCTGCGGATGCTTGCGGCCACCTTGGGGCGGGACGCTCGCGGTCGTGCCTTCCATGATCTTGAGCAGCGCCTGCTGGACGCCCTCGCCCGACACGTCGCGGGTGATCGAAGGGTTGTCGGCCTTGCGGCTGATCTTGTCGATTTCGTCGATGTAGACGATGCCGCGCTGCGCCCGCTCGACGTTGTAGTCGCTCGCCTGCAGCAGCTTGAGGATAATGTTTTCAACGTCTTCGCCGACATAGCCGGCTTCGGTGAGCGTCGTCGCATCGGCCATGGTGAACGGCACGTCGAGGATGCGCGCCAGCGTCTGCGCCAGCAGCGTCTTGCCGCAGCCGGTCGGGCCGACAAGCAGGATGTTCGACTTCGCCAGTTCGACCTCGGCGCCCTTGGCACCGTGGTTGAGGCGCTTGTAGTGGTTGTGCACCGCCACCGCGAGCACGCGCTTGGCGTGGCTCTGGCCGATGACATAGTCGTCGAGCACCTTGCAGATCTCGCGCGGGGTCGGCACGCCGTCCTTGGTCTTCACCAAAGCCGTCTTGGTTTCCTCGCGGATGATGTCGTTGCAGAGTTCGACGCACTCGTCGCAGATGAACACCGTCGGGCCCGCAATCAGCTTGCGCACCTCGTGCTGGCTCTTGCCGCAGAAGCTGCAGTAGAGCGTGTTCTTCGAGTCCCCGCCCGTCAACTTGGTCATGGGCTTCCTTTCAGAGCGATTGTGACAGTCTAACGGGCAAGTGGGGGATGCTGCAAGCCCGTGCGCCACAAGCGCGCGTTATCGTAAAAAATCGTCGTTAGGCGGCTTTGGCTGCGTCGCCATCAAGCGTCGTCGGACGCTTGTCGACAACCGCGTCGATCAGCCCAAACGCCTTGGCTTCTTCGGCGTTGAGGAACTTGTCGCGTTCCATCGCGCGTTCGATGGTGTCGAGCGTCTGGCCGGTGTGCTTGACGTACAGGTCGTTCATCGTCGAGCGGACGCGGAGGATTTCGCGCGCCTGGATCTCGATATCGGTGGCCTGGCCCTGCGCGCCGCCCGACGGCTGGTGGACCATGATGCGGGCGTTCGCCAGCGCGGTGCGCATGCCGGGTTCACCGGCGGCGAGCAGGAAGCTGCCCATCGATGCGGCCTGGCCGATGCACGTCGTCGCGACCTTGGGGCGGATGTATTGCATCGTGTCGTAGATCGCCATGCCGGCGGTAATCACGCCGCCGGGCGAGTTGATGTACATGTTGATGTCTTTTTTCGGATTTTCCGATTCGAGAAACAGCAGCTGCGCGACGATCAGCGACGCCATCTGATCCTCGACCTGCCCCGTCACGAAAATGATGCGCTCGCGCAGCAAGCGCGAGAAGATGTCGAACGAGCGTTCACCGCGGTTCGATTGTTCGATGACGATGGGCACAAGGCCGGCGACTGGATCGATCATGTTGGCTCCCTAAGCTACCGTCCCTAGGTCGGACGTTTTGCAGTTTGTTTCAAGGGGAGAGTTGGAGCCGCGTCCCCGTACTGCGCGCATTTGCCGCCCCGGCGCGGTGCCGGGGCGGGATAATGCGGATGTGCCGCTTACTTTGCGGGCTTGGCAGCCGCCTTTTTGGCGGCCGGCTTGGCTGCAGCCTTGGCAGCGGCCGGCTTGGCAGCAGCGGCCTTTGCAGGTGCGGGCGCAGCTTCGGCAGGCGCAGCCTTCTTGGCAGCCGGCTTCGCCTTGGCAGGCTTGGCAGCGACTTCGGCAGCAGCTTCGACCGGAGCTTCAGCCTTCACAGCCTTCGCCTTGGCGGGCTTCTTCGCCGGCTTGTGGTCGTGGCCGTGGTCGTGATCACAATCGGGGCCGTGGACGTGGACCGGGGTCTCGTCTTCGTTCTCGATTTCGGCGACCAGCGCTTCGCGCGTCACGATGCGTTCGACCAGCGACGCCTTCGACAGCAGGAAGTCGACGACCTTGTCTTCATACAGCGGCGCGCGCAGCTGGGCGGCAGCCATCGGGGTTTCCTGGAAGTACTTCACGACCTGCTGCTGCTGGCCCGGATAGCGATTGGCTTCCTGGCTGATCAGGCGGTTCATTTCAGCCTGCGTCACCTGCACGCCATTGGCCTGGCCGATTTCCGACAGCAGCAGACCGAGGCGGACGCGGCGTTCGGCGATGCGGCGATATTCGCCGCGGTCGCCTTCGAGCTTGGCCTTGTCTTCGGCGTCGAGGTTTTCGGCTTCGGCTTCGATCTGCGCCCAGATCTGGCCGAATTCGGCTTCGACCATCGATTCGGGCACCGCGAAGTCATGGCTCGACGCGAGGTTGTCGAGCAGCTTGCGCTTCATGTGGGTGCGCGTCAGCTGGCCGAGTTCGGCCGCGACCTGATCCTTGAGGATTTCCTTGAGCGCTTCGAGGCTTTCGATACCGAAACCGGTGGCGAGGCTGTCATCGATGACGACGGGCTTGGGGGTTTCGACCGCCGTCACGGTGACGGCGAATTCGGCCGGCTTACCCTTGAGGTAGGCGACGTTATAGTCGTCGGGGAAGGTCACCTTGACGGTGCGCTTGTCGCCGGCCTTGGCGCCGATCAGCTGGTCTTCGAAGCCGGGGATGAGCTGGCCCGAGCCGAGCTCGATCTTCATGCCTTCGCCCTTGCCGCCTTCGAACACTTCGCCGTCGACGCGGCCTTCATAGTCCATGACAACCTGGTCACCGGCAGCGGCCTTGTGCTTGGCGCCAGCGGCTTCGAACGCCTTCTGCTGGTCGGCAAGGCGTGTCAGCGCCGCGGTCATTTCGGCATCGCCGGGTTCGACGGTCAGCTTTTCGAGCGTGATGCCTTCGATGTTCGGCGTTTCGATGTTCGGCAGCACTTCGAGCGTGACGTTGAAATCAACGTCCTGGCCTTCGTCGGGGATCGCCGCGAGGTCGACCTGCGGCTGCGTCGCCGGACGCAGCGCGTGGTCGGCCATCAGCTTGTTCATGCTTTCCTGGACGACTTCGTTGAGCGCATCGCTGCGCAGCTGCGCGCCGTGCATCTTGCGGACGAGGTTGTGCGGCACCTTGCCGGGGCGGAAGCCCGGCATGCGGATCTGCTTGGCGACCGTCGCCAGTTGCTTGTCGACGCGCGCCGCAAGCTCGCTCGCGGGAATCGACACGCTATAGGCGCGCTTGAGGCCATCGTTCATCGTTTCGGCAATACGCATCGTTAAAGTCTTTCAATGTTCAAATGTCAAAAAACAGTTCGTATTCAATTACTTGGTGCGGGCGAAGGGACTCGAACCCCCACGTCTTTCAACAACAGGACCTAAACCTGCCGCGTCTACCAGTTCCGCCACGCCCGCAGGGAAAGGAGGCGCTGTATAGCAAAGCGGGGCGTGCGCGCAAGGCGGGCGCGACGATGCGCCATTTGGCGCTGGCGTGGCGCCGCGATATGGTCGGCTATTGCACCGCTTGGTGCCGGGAGTTGATGCCCATGCCCAGCATTTTCGAACAGCCTTTGCACCTCGGACTTGGTGCCACCGCCGTTGCCCAGCCAGTGTTTACCGGCGACATGGACTGGTATGCGGCCTATGGCGCGCGCCAAGACGCCGCCGACGGCGCCGAAGGCCGGCTGGTGACGATGTTCAGCTTCACCGAAGACTGGACGAGTTGGGAAATGCACCCGGCAGGCAGCGAGGTCGTCATCTGCATGACCGGCACGATGACGCTGCATCAGGAACGCCCCGACGGCAGTACGCGGCAAGTGACGCTGGGGCCGGGTGAGTATGCGATCAACGACCCCGGCGTCTGGCACACCGCCGACGTGCCCGGGGCTGCCACCGCGCTGTTCATTACCGCAGGGCTCGGGACGCAAACCCGCGAACGCTGACACGGCGCAGCGTCAGCCATCCCCGATCCGGAACAGTTGACGCCGCGCCGCGCTGCGGCGTGAGCCGCAGATGTGTCGGGGCGTTAGCCCCAGATGCGCTGCGTGATGGCTTCGCTGATGGTGTTGCCGTTCTTCTGCGTGAAGCAGGCGTTGACCGCGGTGCGGCACTGGACGCCGTTCGACAGCACAAAAGTGCTGCTGTCGAACTCGCCGCCTTCGGTCATCTTGGTGAACGCCGAAACCGCCTTGGGGCCGAGGTATTTTTCGGTCCACGACATCGAAATGCCGGTGCCATCGGCGCAATAGGCAGTGCCATAGGTGTCGCAGATGACGCCGCGCGCCGGCGAGAAGACATGCTTGCTGTATTGAACCTTGCCGTCCTTGGCGTCGGCGGCAGCGGCGACAAGGCCCATTGCCAGAGCTGCGGAGACCGCGAGAATGTTGCTGGCTTTCATGGTGTTCACTCCCTCTATTGCGCGGGCCATTTGAAAAACGCGGCCGGCACGACGAAGAATGAGAACGCACATGCTGTGCTACAATAAGTAGAAATACCTGTATCGGCGCCGGCGTCAGAGCAGCACGGCGCGGATGGCCCAGGCGACCGCGCCGACGGTCAGCACGCCGCCGAGCCACAGCGCGACGAACCACGCCAAGCGGCGCCACAGCGGACCGGGTTCAGCTGTGATAGCCGCCTCCCCGCACCTTGCCGCGGAACACCCAGTACGCATAGCCGGTGTAGGCGAGGATGATCGGCAGCATGATGCCGATGCCCACCAGCATGAACACCTGTGAACGGCGCTCGGTGGCGGCCTGCCAGATCGTCACCGAATCGGGAATGATGTACGGCCACATGCTGATGCCGAGCCCGACGAACGTCAGCGCGAACAGCCCGAGCGCCAGCACGAACGGCGCGGTGTCATGCCCGCCCCATTTGCGCGCCCGGCCGAGCGCGCGCCACAGCAGCACCGTCAGCACCGCGACCAGCACCGGCACCGGCGCGACGTAGAAGATGCCCGGCGCCTGCAGCCAGCGTTCGAAATAGGCGTATTGCAGGAACGGCGTTGCGGCGCTGACCGCGACAATCGCGCCGACCGTCACCAGCGCCAGCGGCCGCGCCAGCGCCAGCGCGCGGTCGCGCAGGTCACCTTCGGTCTTGGTGACCAGCCAGCAGGCACCGAGCAGCGCATAGCCAGCTGCCACCGACACGCCCGTCAGCAAGCTGAACGGGCTGAGCCAGTCCCACCAGCCGCCGGCATAGGCGCGGCCTTCGACCGGGATGCCCTGCAGCAATGCGCCGAGCGCGATGCCCTGTGCGAGCGCTGCGACCAGCGAACCACCGGCAAAGGCGAAGTCCCAGAAGCGTTCATGGCGCGGGTCGCGCCAGCGGAATTCGAACGACACGCCGCGCAGCACCAGCCCGAGCAGGCGCAGGCGCGGCGTCAGCCTTTGTCTCGGGCGCGGCGTCGACGGTGGCCGCAGCCGTCTGCGTGGCCTTGTTGGTGGAAGCCTGCGCTTTTGTTGCGTCCGTCGGAGCGGCCGCCGTGGCGGACTTGTCGCCGGATGTCGTCGCGCTCTCGATCGGCGTTGCCGCGGCGCGCTCGGCGCCGGGCGCGGAGAGCCAGCCCGTCTCGAAGTCGGACAGGTCGCCACCGCCGGCGGGCGCCCAGCTGGTCATCAGGTCGGCCATCGCCGCGGGCGAGCCCGAGGTCGGATTGGGCCTTGGCGAGGCTGGCGCGGGCGACATTGGTGAGGTGAATCTCTGATTTGCTGCTGGTGGCTCCGGCGCGATTGCCCTCGGCGATGTTCTGCCTGCCGCTGCGGGCGGCTTGCACCATCTGGTCGCAGGTGCGGCTGCGGCGGTCAATAAAGCGGTCACAAAAAAACACCGTGCCATCATAGATCAGCGTGGCCACTTGGAAACTGCGCAACTGCCGATACCCCCCAGACACCCGCAAACGCCTCCTG
>CALDHQ010000688.1 GCA_937894055.1 uncultured Polymorphobacter sp. | reverse complement strand
GCGCGCGCCCATGCCGCCTTCGTGGCCGAGGGCGCGCAACGAGCGGGCCAACGCGAGGACCTGGCCCTGCACGCCACCGGGAACGCTGAGGCTGTAGGGACAAACCATGGCGATGTGCATGGCGTTGCTCAGACCGGCCGGATGCCGAGGGCCGCGAAGTCGCTCGGCCGGCGGCAGCACTGCGCCAGCACCCGGCCAGCAAGACGGTGCATGTGGACGGCATTGCCGCCTCGGCCGCCTTGCGTCCCTCCGCAGTCTTGATCACCGCCGGATGTTCGGTCTCGCAGACGACAAGATGGTTGCCCTTGCGCTGGTTGGCGTAAGCCACACCCTTGATCGCCAGGTTGGACGCCTCCGTGCCGTCGGAGGTGAAGATGATGTCTTCGGGCGAGTCGGCGTTGATGAGCGCGGCGTATTGCGCGCGGGCCGCCACGGCCTCCATCGTCTCGAAGCGCGGCTTGCCGCCGATTATGAGGCCCTGGGCAGCAAGCGCTCGCTGCGCTTCAACCTGGCCTATGCCGAAGGTTTTGAATCGATGGCCCTGGCCATCGGCCATATGCTGATCGAAGACCGCGACCATCTGTTCGGCGGCGCCGAGCCTGCGGTTGCGTCGCTGGTGCTCTGGCATTTCGTCGAGGAGATCGAGCACAAGACCGTCACCTTCGATGTATTTGAACATCTGTATGGCGGCTATCTGTGGCGCATCATCGGGCTGATCGTGGCGACGGTGCACATCATGGCGCGGACGCGCAGCGGCTATAAGCGCCTGCTGCAGGAAGACGGGCTTTGGCATGACCTGCGCTCGCGGCTGGCGCTGGCCGGGATGCTGCTCCGCATCTTCGGCAACCTGGGCCCGCGGCTGCTGCGCATCATGCGCCCCGGCTACAACCCGCGTCAGGTCGCCGACCCGCAATGGATGCACGACTGGGCCGCGCTGCACGATGCCGGCGCAGCGGGTGTCGCGCAGATCGATACGACGCGGCTCGCCGAGGCGCAGCCCATGGCGCTGGCGGCGTGACGCGCATGACAAAGGAGGTCGAACCCATGTCCAGCCGGATGCGTGCGCTGCTGGTTCTCAACGGCTTCGGGCTGTTGCTGCTCGCGGTCCTGATCGGCTGGGTGTGGTTCTTCGCGCTGCTGCGCGCGGTCGTGCTGTGGCCGCTGCCGTTCGATATCCCGGTGCAGTTGCCCGACGATGGCCGCGCCTGGCGGATGGCGCATATGGAAGGGATTACGCAGGGACTGATGCTGATCGGTATCGCCTTTGGCGGGCAGTTCATGGAGCTGTCGCGCCGGCAATTCGGCTGGTTGTTCTGGTCGGCCTTGATTACCGCCTGGCTGTTCACCGTGCCGACGATCTTCAACGCGCTGTTCGGCACGCGCGGGGTGGCGTTCGGCGGCGGCCCGTTCAAGTCGGGCATCGAAAATGACATCATCTATCTGGTGGGCTGGCCGCCGGTGCTGGCGGTGCACATCATGCTTGGCCTGTCACTCTGGGGCGTCTGGCAGCACCTGCGACAGCGCTAGCGACCAATCAGCGGTCGCGGAACCAGCCGGTGATGGCATAGCGGCCGACCGGCGACCAACTCGGCACGAAGCTGACATTGTGGCGCTGCGGCACCGCGAACATGTTGAGCGCGTTGAAGCGCGGCCGGAACCCGGTGATGATATCACCGTCGTCGTCGTAGAAATTGAGATAGCCGCCCCAATCCTCGTGCCAGTCCTGCGTGAAGTTCATCACATAGGCGATGCGCCAGCCTTCGGCGACATGCGCGTCATGATGCAGCCCGAGGAACTGGCCGGGGCCGAACAATGTCGCCTGCGCATCGGCCTTGACGAGGTCGGGCATCGCCGTCACCTCGCGCACCAGCTCCATCAGCGGCACATCATTGATGTGCTCGACCAGCAGATGCAGCGGGCCTTCGGGGTCCCAGTTGTTCGCATACGCCGTCACCATCGGGTAGCGCTGGTACGAAAAGCCATAGCCGCGTGTCCGTACCCGCTGCGCAATCGCATGACCCATCGCGCCGCGCTGTTGCGGTGACAGCTTGCCGAGGTCGGCGGGGCTGATGTCGGTCTGGCTGTTGCCGTCGTTCCACGCCAGCCCCCACGGCGTCTGCTGCGACAGCACTTGGTGGATGGTCGCGGCCGCATCGGCGGTCAGGAAGTTGCGGATCTGGACGCGGCGATCACGCGCGAACGTCGCTGCCAAGGCCGCCCGGTCGAGACCGGGGTTGATCTTGAACAGCGGGATCTCGTCGGTCACGCGGATATCCTGATCGTCGCGCCGCTCACGCGTCGATCGCCTCGGCATCGACGGCTTCGGCACTGGCCTGGATGAACGCGAAGCGGTGCTCGGGATTGCGCCCCATCAGCCGCTCGACGAGGTCCTTGACGTCGGCGCGCGCGTCATAGTCGGTGGGCAGCGTCACGCGCAGCAAGGTGCGCTTGGCCGGGTCCATCGTGGTTTCCTTGAGCTGCGACGCCGCCATTTCGCCAAGCCCCTTGAAGCGCCCGACTTCGACCAGATCGGAAGAGCGTCGTGTAGGGAAAGAGTGTCTTCGCCTGTGTAGAT
>CALDHQ010000687.1 GCA_937894055.1 uncultured Polymorphobacter sp. | reverse complement strand
GGATCAGCGGGGCGCCGAACGGGCCGTTTTCGGTGATGGGCTTTTCGCCGCGCATCGCGCCGGTCAGCTGGATCTGGCTGACGCCGGTGAACCCGACGGCTTCGATGCCGGCAGTGACGCCCTCCAGAATCGGCACGTCGCCGCCCAGTTCGACGCGCACGCGCACGACTTCGGGCTGGTTGGGGACGAGCGCAATTGTCTTGATCTGCCCGACCGGCACGCCGTTGAAGGCGACCGCGCTGCCCACCGCCAGCCCGCTCACCGATTGGCGGAACAGGATGTCATAGACCTTCTTTTCGTCGCCCGAGTAGCGTGCGATCCATAGCACGAACGCGAACAGCGCGACGGTCAGCGCCAAAGCGACGGCCCCGACCAGAACATAGCTGCTGCGCGTTTCCACTAATCGTGCCCCTTATGTGCCGCGCGCCCACGCGGCCCCTTGAAATAAGCCTGAACCCAGGGATGATCAAATTCGAGCAGCTCGTCGATGGTGCCGACCTTGAGCACCTTCCGGTCGCCGAGAACTGCTACCCTGTCGCAGATGGCATAGAGTGTATCGAGGTCGTGCGTAATCAGAAAGACCGTCAGCCCGAGCGTGTCGCGCAAGGTTTTGATCAGCGTGTCGAAATTCGCCGCCGAAATCGGGTCGAGCCCGGCGGTCGGCTCGTCGAGGAACAGCAGCTCGGGGTCGAGCGACAGCGCCCGCGCCAGACCGGCGCGCTTGCGCATCCCGCCCGATAGTTGCGACGGATACTTCGGCGCGGCGTCGATCGGCAGCCCGACCATCGCGACCTTGTAGCCCGAAATCTCGTTCATCAGCGCCGGCGGCAGGTTGAAGAACTCGCGCATCGGCACCTGGATATTCTCCGCGACCGTCAGCGTCGAAAACAACGCACCGTCCTGGAACAAGACGCCCCACTTGCGCCGAAGATCCTTCGCCGCCGCCTCGTCAAGCCCGGCGGTGTCATGGCCGAGCACTTCGATGTGCCCGGCGCTGAACGGCTGCAGCCCGATGATCGAGCGCATCAGCACCGATTTGCCGGTGCCCGAGCCGCCGACCACCCCGATGATCTCGCCGTGCCGGACCTTGAGGTCGAGGTTGTCGTGGATCACGTGTTCGCCAAAGGCGTTCCTGAGCCCCTCGACCACGATCGGGAAGTCTTCGTCATAGGGTTTGGGGGCGGGGTCCTGCTCGCTCATCCCCAGCCCACCTCGGTGAAGAACACCGCGAAGAACGCGTCGAGCACAATCACAAGAAAAATGGCTTGCACCACGGCTGCAGTAGTTTTGAGCCCGACTTGCTCGCTATTGCCTTCGACCTGCATCCCCTGGAAACAGCCCGCCATGGCGATGATCGCACCGAACACGGGTGCCTTGATCATGCCGATCCAGAAATCGGTCATGGGCGTCACTTCGCGCAGGCGGATGATGAAGGTTTCGGGCGGGATTTCGAGGATGATCCAGCACAGAAGGCCGCCGCCGATGATCGACATCAAGGATGCGAAAATGCCGAGCAGCGGCATCATGATCACCGCCGCAATGACACGCGGCACGACGAGGGCTTCGGCCGGGACGACGCCGATGGTGCGCATCGCGTCAATCTCTTCGGTGATTTTCATCGTCCCGATCTGCGCGGCAAAGGCGGAGCCCGAGCGGCCTGCGACCATGATGGCGGTCATCAAAATGCCAAGCTCGCGGAAAGTAAGCCGGCCAATCAGGTTGATCGTGAACACCTCGGCCCCGAACTGCCGTAACTGGACCGCGCCCTGTTGCGCGATGACGATACCGATCAGGAAGCTCATCAGCCCGATAATGCCGAGCGCACGCACGCCGACCATGTCGAAATGCTGGACCACCGAATGCCAGCGGAACCGGCTGGGGTTCAGCATCAATATCGCCGAGGCTTTGACCACCT
>CALDHQ010000686.1 GCA_937894055.1 uncultured Polymorphobacter sp. | reverse complement strand
ATCGCCAGCGCCTTTGCCACCAAGCGCAGCCATGCCGAGCGGTTGAAGACGCTGCACGGCGCTGCCATCACCGTGCAAAAGGACAATCACGAAGTCATCGAGATCCCGCCGGTCAGCGACGATGACGGCGCCGAAGGCCAGCGCGTCCCCAAGGCGCAGATTGTCGGCGTCATCCGCCACCGGCTCGACATGCTGTTCGGCGAAGTCGCCAAAAGCCTGATCGCGATGGGCTTCACCGGCCCGCAGGCGCGTCAGGTCGTGCTCACCGGTGGTGGTGCCGAACTCAAGGCCATCGCCGATTTCGCGCAGGGCGTGCTGGGCCGCAACGTACGCATCGCCCGCCCGCGCGGCCTCACCGGATTGCCCGATGCCCAGTCGAGCTGCGCGTTCGCGACGCTCGCCGGGCTCGCCTTGTTTGCCGCCGAAGATGTCCCCGACCTGTGGAACAAGGGACCGACACCTGCACCGTCCAACCCCCGCAGCGGCGGCGGGCGCTGGCTCAACATGTTCGATCGCCTGAAGTCATCAATCTGATCCAAGACCAAGAAACGACATCCATCGCATCAAGGCCCAATCCGGGCGCCAAAACAGGGATAGAGGGAGACCTGAAATGCTTGAACTGAAACGACCCGAACTGACCGAGCTCAAGCCCCGGATTACCGTTATCGGTGTCGGCGGCGCGGGCGGCAACGCGGTCACCAACATGATCAACGCCAATTTGCAGGGCGTCGATTTCGTCGTGGCGAACACCGATGCGCAGGCACTCGCTGCGAGCCAAGCCGAAACCCGCATCCAGCTCGGCCTGAAGATCACCCAAGGCCTGGGCGCCGGTTCGCGTCCTGAAATCGGCCGCGCTGCTGCCGAGGAAACCATCGACCAGCTCGATGCCAGCCTTGAAGGCGCACACATGGTGTTCATCACCGCCGGCATGGGCGGCGGTACCGGTACCGGTGCGGCCCCCGTCGTCGCACGGGCAGCGCGCGAAAAGGGCATCCTGACGGTGGGCGTCGTCACCAAGCCGTTCGCGTTCGAAGGCATCAAGCGCATGCGCTCGGCCGACGAAGGCATCGCCGAACTGCAGAAGCACGTCGACACGCTGATCATCATCCCCAACCAGAACCTGTTCCTGATCGCCAACGCCAACACGACCTTCAAGGAAGCGTTCGCGATGGCCGACCAGGTCCTCCACCAGGGCGTGCGCGGCATCACCGACCTGATGATCATGCCCGGCCTGATCAATCTCGACTTTGCCGATATCCGCACCGTCATGTCCGAAATGGGCAAGGCGATGATGGGCACCGGCGAGGCTTCGGGCGACAACCGTGCCATCGAAGCCGCGGAAAAGGCCATCGCCAACCCGCTGCTCGACGAAGTCAGCATGCGCGGTGCCAAGGGCGTCATCATCAACATCACCGGCGGCGATGACCTTCGCCTGATGGAAGTCGATGAAGCCGCCACCTACATTCGCGAAATGGTCGATCCCGAAGCCAACATCATCGTCGGCTCGGCGTTCAACCCCGACCTCGACGGCGTGATGCGCGTGTCGGTGGTCGCTACCGGAATCGACGCCGTCGCCCGTACGCCGTCCGTCGCGGTGCCGACCAAATCGTCCGAATGGGGCGGCGTCCGCACCGCCTTCCCGACGACGTCGGCGGCGCGGCCGGCGGCACCTGCGGTTGCCGAACCGGTGGTCGCAGCGGTTGTCGAACCCGTCGAAATCGAGGAAGCGCCGCTGGTGCTCGAAGCGCCCGAAGTCGCCGAGCTCGATCTCGAGCCCGTCGAAGAAGCACCGGTTGCCAGCTTCCGCTTCACCCCCGGCGACCAACCGATCGCCGCAGTGACGGCACCGGCCGAGCCCGAGCCGATGGTGCTCGAAGAAGAAGCCGAGGCTGAACCGGCGCCTTCGCTGTTCCAGAAGATGCTCAACCTCAGCCGCTCGACCAAGCCGGCGCGTCCGGCGACGCTGGCGCCCGAACCCGAAGTCTCGACCGACGCCGGTGCCGACATGGAGATCCCGCGCTTCTTCAAGCGTCAGATCAACGACTAGGCATTAGCTCCAACATCTGAAAAGCGGCCCGCGACCATCCCGACAGGTGGTCGCGGGCCGAACTTTTTCCGCGCTAGCGGCCGCGTTCAGCGCAGCATCGGCACGAACCAGCGGCGCTGCAGCCACAGCGCGACGCTGACCAGCAGCACCAGCACCGGCACCTCGACCAACGGCCCGATCACCGCCGCAAACGCCACCGGCGAAGCGAGGCCGAAACTGGCGATGGCCACCGCGATTGCCAGTTCGAAGTTGTTGCCCGCTGCCGTGAACGCAATCGCCGTGGTCCGTGGATAGTCGCGCGCGATCAGCCGCCCCAGCACAAAGCTGACGCCGAACTGGATAACGAAATACAGCGTCAGCGGCACCGCAATGCGCAGCGCGTCGAACGGCAGCCGGACGATGTCATTGCCCTTCAGGCTGAACATCGCGACGATGGTGAACAGCAGCGCCAGCAACGTCAGCGGCGCGATGCGCGGGATGAACTTGCCTTCGTACCAAGCTGCGCCGTGCCGCGCCGTCAGCACCCGCCGCGTCAGATAGCCGGCAAGGAACGGGATGCCGAGATAGATCAACACCGACTGGGTGATCGTCCAGAAGCCGACATCGACGACACTGCCCTGCAGCCCGAACAGCGGCGGCAGGAAGCTCAGGAAGAACCAGGCGTAGCTGCTGAAAAACAGGATCTGGAAGATCGAATTGAACGCCACCAGCCCGGCGACATATTGATTGTCACCCTTGGCCAACTGGTTCCACACCAGCACCATCGCAATGCAGCGCGCCAGCCCGATCAGGATCAGTCCGGTCATGTATTCGGGGTAATCACGGAGGAATATCACCGCGAGGCCGAACATCAGCACCGGCCCGATCAGCCAGTTCTGCACCAGTGACAGCGCCAGCACGCGCTTGTCGGCAAACACCAGCGGCAGTTCCTCATAGCGCACGCGCGCCAACGGCGGGTACATCATCACGATCAACCCGATGGCAATCGGCACGTTGGTGCTGCCGATGCTGAGCCGGTCGAGCGCCGCGGGCAGTCCGGTGAACACGCTACCGAGCGTGACGCCGAGCGCCATCGCCGCAAAAATCCACAAAGTCAGATAGCGGTCGAGGAAGCCCAGCCGCACGGGTGCCGGTGCGCTCACGACTTGACGTGCACGACTTCGCCGTCTTCCTTGATGAAGTCCGCCGCCAGAGGCGCTTCGAGCAGGCTCAGCACCAGCTCCGACGGCCGGCACAGCGCGGTGCCCTTGGGCGTCACAACGATGGGACGGTTGATCAGGATCGGCTCGGCCAGCATGGCATCAAGCAGCGCATCATCGGACAATGCCGGATCGGCAAGGCCACGCTCGGTATAGGGCGGCGCCTTCTCGCGGATCAGCGCGCGCACGCTGCCGCCGCTGGCCGCGACCAGCGCCTTCAGCGTGTCGCGCGACGGCGGCGTCTTCAGATATTCGATGACCTGCGGCTCGATGCCGGCCGCGCGGATCATCGCCAGCGTGTTGCGCGAGGTGCCGCACGCCGGGTTGTGGTAGATGGTAACGGTCAAGCTGCGCTCTCCGAGCTGGTGTCGCGTGTCGTGCCGATCGCCTTGAGTCGCTGCCCCAGCGTCAGTCTGTCGAGCGCATCGAACGGTAGGTTGATAAACAGTCCGATGCGATTCGATAGCATCCGATAGGTGTCGAAGAACGCCGCATGGCGCACGGCATCATTGCCTTCGACTGCCGCCGGATCGGGGACGCCCCAATGCGCGGTCATCGGCTGGCCGGGCCAGACCGGGCAGACTTCGTTCGCGGCATTGTCGCAAACGGTGAAAACGAAATCGAGTTGCGGCACATCCGGCCCCGAAAACTCCTCCCAGCTTTTCGAGCGGAAATTCTCCACCGGATGGTTGAGCGTGCGCAGCACGTCGAGCGTCAGCGGATTGACCGCGCCCGCCGGCATCGATCCCGCCGAAAAGGCGCGGAACTTGCCCAGCCCGTCACGCGCCAGAATGGCTTCGGCAATGATCGAGCGCGCCGAATTGCCGGTGCACAGGAACAGCACGTTGAGTTCACGATCCCAGGTCTTGGCCATGGCGATTTCCCCCTCAGCAGCAGGATGATTTTGCTTTCGGCGCGAGCGCCGGCGCGCAGCAGTTGGTCGGCGCAGCGTTGGCCGACAGCGCGCTCAGCGCCGCGACGGTGGTGTCGTCGCCGTAGACGGTCGCGTCGCCGGTGGTCAGGAAAGCCTCCCAAGCGACACCCTGGGGGTCGGCAATCCACGCCTTTGTCGACTTGGCGTAGCAGCAGGTCGCGCTTTCCTGATCGCGTGTCGTCTCGCCTGCGGCCTTGAGCCTACCCGCCACCTCCGCGAGTTCCTCGCCGCTCTCAGTCTGAATGCCAAGATGGTCAAGCCCGGGCACGGCCATGTGGTTGGAAATCGCGAAGTTCACCCGCGGATCATCAAGCATCCACTTGGCGTAGTCGTCCTTCAACACAGTGGGTTCGGCGCCAAACAGCGTTGAGTAGAACGAGACCGACTTGGTCATGTCCTCAACGGCGACGTGTACGTGAAGGCGCTTCATGCTCGCTCTTTCTTTCGTTTGGCCGTGGCGGGGGTGCAGCAAGCGGCGCGGCTGACGGCTTCCGCCATGGGCGCGCATACTTCTGGTTTGCCTTGGCAGCAGTCTTCGACGAGATAAGCCAGCAACGCATTCATTCGGTCGAAATCAGCCGCGTAGATCAGCGAGCGTCCCTCACGGCGCTGGGTGATGAGGCCCGAGCGATTGAGATGCGAAAGATGGAACGACATGGACGACGCAGGCAGGCTGAGCTTGTCCGATATCGCGCCCGCCGACATGCCCTCTGGCCCTGCCCGCACCAGCATCCGAAACACCGCCAGACGATGTTCCTGAGCCAATGCCGCTAGGGCGGTAACTGCGTCCTGATTCTTCATTTGATGTTTCCAGTATTATGGAAACGTCAGGCTGGCAAGCCTGAGGTGATGGCCTGACGCACGGCTGCACCCGCAGCACAGAAGCGCCGCACGTCACTTGTGACTGATTCAGCTAAGTCCTGCCGTCAGGGATCAATCAGGCCCGCGTCTCGATCCGCAGCAGGCGCGGCACATCCGCCGTGATCTTCAGCTCCGCGATCTTGGCCAGCGCGGTCTCGACAGAAGCGCGCGGGCAAGGATGCGTCAGGATCGCGATCGGCGCCACGCCGGTGTCGCCTGCCGATTCCTGAATCAGCTTGTCGATCGAGATGCCGGCATCGCCCAGCTGCTCGGTCAGCGCGGCGAACACGCCCGGCTTGTCGGCCAGTTGGGCGCCGATGAAGAACGAGCCCTGATCCGCC
>CALDHQ010000685.1 GCA_937894055.1 uncultured Polymorphobacter sp. | reverse complement strand
GCTTTGTTCAAACATCACGGGCTGGATCCAGATCGTTGGCCCCACGAGGTCAAAAATGCGCTGGCGCTATGAAGCACCAACTCCTTCCGCTCGATCCGAAAAGCTATGCCCGTGGCCGCTTCGGTAACATCGCCGACGCACGCATCATCAAGGGTTTTACCTTGGAGCAGGCCTGGAAGCCCGCCGGCAAAATCGGCACCCGCCCCGGCTTTGTTAATGTGCCCGCACTCGTCGGCACTGAGCCAGGCGCGGAGTTCGAGTTCAGCTTCGATGGCACGGGCTGCGGTCTGTTCATTGCTTCCGGTCCTGACGCAGGGCGCATTGAGTCCAGCATCGACGGTGGTGAATATCGCATCACAGACACCTTCACGCACTGGAGCAATAGTTTGCACCTGCCATGGGCCTTGATTCTCGACGACGGCCTGCAAGACGGCCATCACACCGTAAAGGTGCGCATCGCTGCAGGCCGTCCTGCCACGGGTGCTGGCACGGCCCTGCGCGTGTTTCACCTGCTGCTGAATTGATCGAAATCTATATCCAGCGACATTTCCGCCAGGCCGCTGGCGTTTAGACTCGTCTTCAGACTTACCCACCATGATTTCCCGCCCACGATTCCTTCTCTCTCTCGCTGCTTCAGCCCTGTGCACTTCTTCCTCTTGGGCTGCTGACAGCGTTAAGATCGTCCTCGTCGCCGGCAAGGTGAAGGAGGTGGACAATGTCGGCCACCATGATTACCTCGGCGGCTGCCGCCTGATGCAAGGGGCCGACCGCATGTTTTCCGATGTACAAGCCGTGCTGTTCGATCTGGATGGCACTCTTCCCGACAGTGCCCCCGACCTTGGCGCCGCCGCGGACAAGATGCGCATCGACCGGGGACTGCCTTCGATCGCGATCGAGCGCTATCGGCCGGTTCTGACCGATGTTGCCGCGTGGCTTGGGGACTTTGTCGCAGGACTGTCGGCAACGGTGCTGACCTTTGTGGCGGCACTCGTCATCGGTGCGATCATCATTGCGCATGGCACGCCGGCTGCAACCTTTGCGCGCGACGTACTCGCGCGGTTGATGGGCAGCCGCGCGACCGGCGATCGTGTCGCGGCGCTGTCGGTGGCAACGATCCGCGGCGTCACCAACGGCGTCATCGGCGTGGCGTTCATCCAGGCGCTGCTGATGGGCGTCGGCTTCTTCGTCATCGGCGCGCCCGCCGCCGGACTGCTGGCGCTGGTGGTGATGTTGCTCGGCATCGTCCAGGTGCCGGCGATCATCGTCGGGCTGCCGGTGATGGTCTATGCGTTCAGCACGCTGCCGACGACGCACGCCGTCATTTTCGCCATCTGGACGACGATTGCCGGGCTGAGCGATGCGGTGCTCAAGCCGCTGCTGCTCGGGCGCGGGCTCGATGTGCCGATGCCGGTCATCCTGATCGGCGTCATCGGCGGCATGATTGCCGGCGGGCTGGTCGGGCTGTTTGTCGGGCCGGTAGTGCTCGGCATCGCCTATGAGCTGCTGATCGGCTGGACGCGTCCGCCCGCGCCGCGCGCTTGACGTCCGGCATGACTGCACCCGCATGAAGATGCTGCTGCTGGCGCTGGTCGCGATGGTGCTGTGCCTGTCGGTGCAGATCGCCACGATCCTGCTTGCCATCCGCTATTTTTCGACTTCGGCACGTGGCACCGAACCGCGCGGCGCACCGCTTGCCGGCTTTACCCGCATTGCCAGCGTGATGGTGCTGCTGATGGCCGGGGTCATTGTGCAGATTGCGATATGGGCCGGGCTGTATGGGTTGCTCGACCTGTTCGAGGATGCCGAAACCGCGTTGTATTTTTCGGGTGTGACATTCACCTCGCTGGGCTACGGGGACCTGGTGTTGAAGGCGCCGGCCCGGTTGCTGGCGCCGCTCGAGGCCGCGACCGGATTGCTGATGTTCGGCATCACCACCGCGGTGCTGATCGGCGCGATTCAGTTCGGCGAAGGCCGGCTCAAGGACGCTGCCAAGCCTAAGCCCCGCGCGCCGAAAAGTGCGCCGAAAGAATGAAGGCGTTGCCGGGGAACGTCTGACGCACCCAGGTGATGCGTTCGGGCGCTGCGGCAGCGCCGGCGTCGTACCAGGTCCAGCGCTCCAGCCGCAGGCAGGCAGCGCCGCGCTCCAGCTTCAGCGCGGCGGCGGTGTCGGCATCGGCACCGATGGCGGCGATGCTGTGTTCGGCCTCGGTCCACGGCACATGGCCGAGCAGCCAGCTGCCGGGCGGCTCGGCGCTGAAATCGACCGCCGCCGCTTCGGGGACGACGCCGAGGTTGATCAGCCGCTCCTCCAACGCATAGGGCGCGTCGTCGGCAAAATGCAGGCAGCGCAGCGCCAGCACCTTGCCGGCCTTGATCTGCAGCGCGGCGCGGTCGGCGGCGCTGGCGGTGCGTTCGCTGCGCGCCAGCAAGTCGAGCCGGTAGCCCCGGCCATGCGCTTCGATATCGGCGCGAATGTCGGGGATGCTCAGCGCAGCGTGGTGCAGCGGCGGCGCCGCGACAAAGCTGCCGGCGCGGCGGCGACGCTCGATCAGGCCGCTCGTGGCGAGCCGCGACAGCGCCTTGCTGACCGTCATGCGCGCGCAGTCGTATTGCGCCATCAGTTCGTGTTCGGCGGGGATGCGGTGGCCGGGCTTCCACGCGCCCGACATGATCTGCGCCTCGATATCGGCACCGATCCGGACATGCAGCGGCGGCGCCCTCATGCGGCGAGCACCTTGCGCATCACGGCGAGATAGCGCGCGGTGACGGCCTCGCGCGCGGCGTAGCGGCCAGCAGCGACGACCTGCCGGCCACGCCGCCAGACACCGTCGATCAGGTCACGGCGGCCGCTGAACACCAGCGCGTCGAGCAAGGCATCGCCGTCGCGACCGACGAACGCGGGGTGATCGGCGGCGAGCGTGACGAAATCGGCGGGCGCGCCGACGGCGAAGCCGGTGGCGTGCAATGCCTGCTGCCCGCCCGCCAGCGCACCCGCGAACAGCCCGGCACCGGTCGAGGTGCGGCTACCGCCGAGCAGATTGCGCGACTGGAGCAGCAACCGCTGGCCGTATTCGAGCGTGCGCAGCTCCTCGGCCATGTCGATCGCGACGTTCGAGTCCGAGCCGACGCCCCAGCGGCCGCCTTCGGCAACGAAATCGCGCGCCGGAAAGATGCCGTCGCCGAGGTTGGCTTCGGTGACCGGGCACAGGCCGGCGACCGCGCCGCTGGCGATGAGCCCCGCGCGTTCGGCGGGCGTGATGTGCGTGGCGTGGACGAGGCACCAGTCGGCATCGACCGGCGCATTGGCGAGCAGCCATTCGACCGGGCGCGCACCGCTCCAGGCGAGGCAGGCGTCGACCTCGCGCTGTTGTTCGGCGATGTGGATATGCACCGGCGCGGCGAGCGGCAGCAGTGCGTGCAGTTGCGCGGGCGTGACGGCACGCAGCGAGTGCGGGGCGATGCCGATGCGGCTGTCATGCAATCCGGCAATGGCGGTGCGGCTGGCGTCATGTAGTGCCGCATAGCTGTCGAGGCTGTTGACGAAGCGCCGTTGCGCCGGATGGGCGGGCACGCCGCCGAAGTCGGCGGTGGCGTAGAACACCGGCAGCAGGGTCAGCGCGATACCGGTTTCGGCGGCTGCTGCCGCGAGCGCCGCCGCCATCGCGCCGCGTTCGGCGTAGGGCGCACCGGTCAGGTCATGGTGCAGATAGTGGAACTCGCCGACGCGGGTGAAGCCGGCCTCCAGCATCTCGACATAGGCGAGCGCCGCGATGGCCACCAGCGCATCAGGGTCGAGCCGGTCGACGAAGCGGTACATCGTGTCGCGCCACGTCCAGAAGCTGTCGGTGCTGTCGCCGCGCACTTCGGCGAGCCCTGCCATGCCGCGCTGGAAGGCGTGGCTGTGGAGGTTGCCCATGCCGGGCAGCAGCACGCCGTGGCGCGAATCGCCGGGCTGCGCTGGTGCATCGGCGGTGATGGCAGCGATCAGCCCCGCGCCATCGACTGCAACGCGCACCGATTTCGCCCATCCTTCGGGCAGCAGCGCTGCGCTGAACCAGAAATTCTGCATCTGACGTCCCTTCGCTGCACGCTGGACATTGCATCACCTGCGCTATTATGTATAGACAAATAAACCGCACCGCCACAGCTTTCAGGTTCCGCCATGCTCGTCGACCGCATCTGGACCAAGGCCCGCCTGCTGCCGTGCACCGGCGCGGCGCCGGTGGATGATGCGCTGGTCGCCAGCCTTGACGGTCGCATTGTCTATGCCGGCAGCATTGCCGATGCGCCGGCGGGGCTCGACGCGCTCGATGTCCATGACTGCGAAGGCCGCTGGATCACCCCGGGGCTGATCGACTGCCACACGCACCTCGTCCACGGCGGCGACCGCGCGCACGAATTCGAATTGCGGCTGGCGGGTGCGAGCTATGAGGAGATCGCCCGCGCCGGTGGCGGCATTGTCTCGACTGTCGCCGCGACGCGCGCCGCGACCGAGGCCGAACTGGTGGCGCAAGCGTTGCCGCGGCTCGATGCGCTGCTCGCCGAAGGCGTCACCACCATCGAGATCAAATCGGGCTACGGCCTCGATCTCGCCAATGAATGCAAGCAGTTGCGGGCGGCACGCGAGCTCGGCGTGCAGCGCGCGGTCAACATCGTCCCGACCCTGCTCGGCGCGCACGCGCTGCCGCCCGAAGCGCGCAGCGCCGACGCCTATATCGACCTGGTGTGCGACGCGATCATCCCGCTGGTCGCTGCCGCCGGGCTGGCGACCGCCGCCGACGCATTCTGCGAGGGCATCG
>CALDHQ010000684.1 GCA_937894055.1 uncultured Polymorphobacter sp. | reverse complement strand
ACGAACGACGCGGTCGTCATGTTGCCGGCGACGCGATTCGGTCGGTCGGTGAAGAACAACGTCGTCGGGCTGACGCCGGTCAGTGCCAGCGTGCCGGTGCCGGCGTCCCAGGTCATGCCCTTGGAGGTTTGGACGAACAGGAACTCGCCCTCCTTGGCAGGCGCAGTCTTGGCGACCGGTGCCGTGGCGGTTGCCATTGTGGCGACGCCGCCGGCGACGGCGAGTGAAAGCCCGGCGGCCACGAGCAGCGCCGGCTTGGATTTGAACAGGTTGTTACGCATGAGCTTGTCTCCCGAGCCCGGAAGGGGCGGGGAGCAATCTAGTCGAAGCGCGCCGGCCATCAACGGCAGAACGCGCCAACGAATCTGGCTCAAACTGCGGGGTAGCGTAGTCGTCCGAGGAAGCGCGCGAGACTGGGGCCGCCTTCGCCGCGCCCCTTGAACTGACCCTTGAACTTCTCGAAGCGCATCACATTGTCGATGCGGCGGTCGATGAAGGCGTGCGTTGCGGTGCCGCCTTCGCTGTCATCGTCGAGCCAGTAGAGCAGGCAGGCGCTGTACACCGCGCCGAGCGTCATGCGCTTGGTATAGTGGTTGAAATCGGTCGCGGTGTCGCCCGCGGCGCGCCACATCGTGTCGGCGGTGTGCCACAGCGTCTTCGCCGCCAGCGGCAGGTTGCCCGGCAGCGCCAGCACCGCGAGTGCACGGCGCACCGCCTCGCGGTGCGGTGCCGCCTGGTCGAGCCGGGTGCGCAGTGCCAGCGTAATGCGCTCGCGGACCTTCAGCGCGCCGATGTTGGCGGCTTCGAGCGCCGCGAGCATCTCGGCATCGGCGAGCGCGATATAGGCTTCGACCATCGCCGCCGGGCTTTCAAAGATGATGGCCGCGATATCGGGATCAATGCCGGCGTCGAGCGCTCCGGCCGCCACCGCCTTGGCGGTCCAGCCGTCGAACGCCACATGCGGCAGCATCGCACGCACCAGGCGCGGACGAAGTTCGTCGAGGGTCAAGTCTTGCGTTTCCATGGCACCACGTTACTGCGGCGGCGCGTGTTTCGCCAGTGTCGCGGTGCCGCAGTCGATGGCGCGCCACGATGATGGGGCCGGATCAATTCGTCTCTCGGCGCTTTACCCGCCGCCACCCCTCTGCTATGGCCCTGCCTTCGCGCCGGGGACACTCCGTTTCCGGCAACCCTTTATTATTGACAAGCGTGGGGGCTGTGCCAGCCGCTGCGACGTGAATGGAGTGAACGGCTTTGCAAATTATCGTCCGCGACAACAATGTTGATCAGGCGCTGCGCGCGCTCAAGAAAAAGCTCCAGCGCGAAGGCGTTTACCGCGAGATGAAGTTGCGCCGCCACTACGAAAAGCCGTCGGAAAAGCGCGCCCGTGAAAAGGCCGCCGCTGTCCGCCGCGCCCGCAAGCTCGAGCGCAAGCGCGCCGAGCGCGACGGCACCAAGTAAGCAACATGGCAACGACGCCGCCCCTCGGGGCCGCGCCGACCTCGGGGACAGCCAAATGGCTGGCCGCGGGCGTTCTGGTGCTGCTCGTCATCGTGCTCGGGCTGGTCTGGGCCGGCACGCAGGCGCAGGTCGAAGCCGTGCGCCCCGCCGACCTCGCCTTCCTGAAGGCCAACAAGGATAAATCCAGCGTGAAGACCACCGCATCGGGCCTTCAGTATGAAGTGCTGACCGAAGGCACGGGCCCGAGCCCGGCCAAGACCGACACTGTCGCTGTCCACTACGAAGGCAAGCTGATCGACGGCACGGTCTTCGATTCGAGCGTCGCGCGCGGCCAGCCCGCCGTGTTCCAGCTCGACCAGGTCATCCCCGGCTGGACCGAAGGCGTCCAGCTGATGAAGACCGGCAGCAAGTACCGCTTCACCATCCCGCCCGAACTCGGTTACGGCGCCCGCGGCGCCGGCGGCGTCATTCCGCCGAACGCGGTGCTGGTGTTCGAAGTCGAACTGCTCGGCGTCAAGGGCAAGTAAGCCCGACGCAGCGCAGCTGAAAAAGCAGGGCGGGGGCGCAAGCTCCCGCCTTTTTTTTGGAAGAACCTCCGGCGGGCAGGCCTGAGGCCTGCACGCGATTATTCCTCGGTGTGCGTCGCCGCGCTGCGATGCGACAGCGCCACCTTGGCCATGGCGACAATCGGATCGGCCAGTGCCACGCCGATGATGCCGAACAGCACACCAAACAGCAGCTGCGCCGCCAGCACGACGGCGGGCGCCAGATCGACGACCTTTTTCTCGATGATCGGCGTCAGCACATAGCCTTCGAGGAACTGGACGAAGGCAAAGATGGCGAGCGCCCACAGCCCGGTATCGACGCCGGCGGAAAAGCCCATCGCGACAACGATGATGCCGGCAATCAGCGGCCCCAGCGTCGGGATAAATGCCAGCAGCCCCGCCGTCAGCCCGAGCAGCCCGGCAAGCGGCACGCCGACCGCCCAGAGCCCGACGAACATGATGCCGCCTTCGATCGCCATCGCCAGCATGCGGCCGCCGATCCAGTGCCGCAACGTTCGCGCACACGCCGTCACCGTTGCCGCCATACCGGCGCGGTGCGCTTCGGGGGTCAGCCACTCAATGCCGCGTTCATAGATGCGCGGATCGACCGCGACATAGATGCCGATCATCAACATGAACACGAAGCTGCCGATGGCGCCGACGAAGCTGCCGACGGTTTCGCGGACGCTGCCGAGCGAGCCGGCAAACCGGTGCTGCATGGCGCCGACCGGGTCGCGCCCCGCCTCGCCGAAATCGACACCGTTGCCGCGCGCATAATCGGCAAAGGCAATGAACTGCGCCGTCAGCGTGCTGCGCAACTGGGCATATTGTTCGGCCAGCTGGTAGCTGGCGAACAGCACGAAGCTGGTCAGCAGCGCCATCAGCACGAAAATGACCACGCCCATGCGGACCTGCATCGGCGCGCGCCAGATCCGCGCCAGCTGGCGTTCGGCGCCCTGCAATGCCGCAGCCACGACCAGGCCACCGATGATCAGCATCAACATCGGCGCGAGTTTCCACGCCAGCCAGACGAACGCCGCCATGCCGATCCAGATGCTGGCATCGCGCAGCGCGTTGCGGCCGCGTTCGCTGTGCGGCTCGATCGGACTCGCGGTCAGTGGCGCGGGCGGCGGCTTTGGCGTGGCCGGCTTGCGCGCCATCGCCGTCAGTTCTTCGCCGGCGGCGCTGCCACCTGCGGGCGCAGCGACATGAAGGCGCGATCACCGCGCAGCGCGCCCCACCAGCTCAGCGGGTTGAGCGAGGTCGAGCCATCGAGCGAGAAGGTGGTGAATTCGGCGCGGCCGACAAGGTTTTCGATCGGCAGCATCGCCAGCCCGCCCATTTCGGCGGGGAAGCGGCTGTCTTCGCTGTTGTCGCGGTTGTCGCCCATCAGGAAGATATGGCCTTCGGGCACGATCATCGGCGGCGTGTTGTCCTGCGGCGTCGGGAACAGGTCGAGCACATCATAGCTGACGCCGCTCGGCAGCGTCTCGCGGTAGCGCGGGTAGCGGCAGACGGTGACGCCGTCGGGCCGGACGATGCGGTACTGCACCACCGCCGGATCGAGGCAATCGGTGTTGGGCGACACCACCAAATCTGCGGGCGGCAGCGGCGTCTTGGGCACCGCAACGCCGTTGAGCCAGAGCTGGCCGTCGCGCATTTCGACGGTATCACCCGGCAGCCCGATGAGGCGCTTGATATAGTCGACATGGTCGATCGGCGACTTGATGACCACGACATCGCCGCGTTCGGGCAGGCGGCCGAACAGGCGACCCGGCACCGTCGGCAGGCTGATCCAGCTCGGCGACATCGTCGAATAGCCATAGGGGTATTTCGACACGATCAGCCGGTCGCCGGTGACCAGCCCCGGCAGCATCGATTCGCTGGGGATGAAGAACGGCTTGGCGATGAAGCTGTGGATGCCGAACACGATCAGCCCAAGCAGCGCCAGCTGCTTGAGCTCGCCCACCCAGTCGGTCTTTTTCTTGTCGGTCATGATTGGCCTTTATCGAGTGGCAAGATGTCGAGCCGCACCGCGAAAATCAGCACGAACGCCTGTGCCCATGGGTGGTCATCGGTCATCGTCAGATGGATTTCAGCCTTATGCCCTGCCGGCGTAATGCGCGCCAGTTGTTCGGCGGCGCCACCGGTCAGCTGCAGCGTCGGCGCGCCCGAAGGCAGGTTGACGACGCCCATGTCGCGCCAGAACACGCCCTTGCGAAAACCGGTGCCGAGCGCCTTCGAACACGCCTCCTTGGCGGCGAAGCGCTTGGCGTAGGTCGCGGCGCGGGTCATCTGGCGGCGGTCGGATTTCGCCTGTTCGACGGGCGTGAAGATGCGGTCAAGGAAGCGCGTGCCGAAGCGGTCGATCGAGCCGGCGATGCGGTCGATATTGCACAGGTCCGAGCCAATGCCGATCACGCTCATACGCGTGCGGCGTCCATTCGCGACCGCATTTCGGCAATCGCGGCGGGCAGTCCGCTAAACACCGCCTCGCCGATCAGGAAATGCCCGATATTGAGTTCGGCGAGTTCGGGGATCGCGGCAACCGGCCCGACATTGTCGAAGGTCAGCCCGTGCCCGGCGTGGATTTCGAGGCCGAGCGACGCGCCATAGGTCGCCGCCGCCTGCAACCGCATCAGTTCGACCGCCACCGCGTCACCTTCGGCATGCGCGTAGGGACCGGTGTGGAGTTCGACAACAGGTGCGCCGAGCCGCGCTGCCGCATCGAGCTGGGCTTTTTCGGGGGCAATGAACAGGCTGACGCGGATGCCGGCTGCCTTCAACCGCGCGACAATCGGCGCCAGGCTGTTGTGCTGGCCAGCGGCGTCGAGACCGCCTTCGGTGGTGCGCTCGGTACGGCGTTCGGGGACGATGCACGCGGCGTGCGGCTTGTGGCGCAGCGCAATCGCCAGCATCTCGTCGGTCGCTGCCATCTCAAGGTTGAGCGGCAGGCTGATAGTGCCGATCAGCCGGTCGAGGTCGTCATCGGTGATATGGCGGCGGTCTTCGCGCAGATGCGCGGTGATGCCGTCGGCGCCGGCGCTGTCGGCGACTTCCGCTGCACGCACGGGATCGGGAAACGCCCCGCCGCGTGCGTTGCGGATGGTCGCGACATGGTCGATGTTGACGCCCAGCCGCAGCTTGCTCATGCCGCGCGACTTCCGGGCTTGATGGCAGGTATCGCCGCAAGTTCGGGCGGCAGCGCATCGGCGCTGTAACTCGGTACATCGAGGCGGATCAGCGGCGTGAACGGCACGCCGAGATCGGCCTTGCCATTCGAGCGGTCGACGAGCGATGCGGCATGGATGACCTTGCCGCCCGCCGCTTCGATCGCGGCGATCGCCTCGCGCGATGACAGTCCGGTGGTGACGACGTCTTCCATCATCAGCACCTTCTGACCCGGCGTCAGCGCGAAACCGCGGCGCAGTTCGAACGTGCCTTGCGGCCGCTCGACGAACATCGAGTCGACGCCCAGCGCGCGCGCCAGCTCGTATCCGCAGATCAGCCCGCCCATTGCCGGCGCGATGACCGCAGTGACTTCGCTGCGCACCGCGGCGGGCAGCTTGGCGGCGAGCGCGCTGCACAGTCGTTCGGCACGCGCCGGGCTCATCAGCACGCGCGCACATTGCAGATAGCGCGGACTGCGCAGCCCCGATGACAGGATGAAATGACCTTCGAGCAGCGCATTGGCGGCGCGGAACTCGGCGAGAATGGCTTCGTCGTTCATGGCGCCGAGGATTAGCGACTTTGCACAGGCTGCGCCAGTGCATGCACGCGCACTAGCCGCGCTCGACCGACACCACTGACTGCGTCGCGCGCAACGCCGCGATGATGTTGGTCAGATGCGCCAGCCCGTCGACTTCCATGTCGATGACGAAGCTGTGGAACTGGCGGTCGCGGTCGCGCAGGTTGACGTTGACGATATTGGCGCCGTGGTGCGCGAGGATGCCGGTCACCGCCGCCAGCGCGCCGGGCTTGTTGTGGACGACGGCAATCAGCTGCGCGACGGCGACTTCGCTGTCGGTGACCCAGCGCAGGTCGAGCCATTCGAGCCCGTCATCGCCTTCGAGCATCGCGCAATCGATGCGGTGAACCTCGATGCCGGTGCCCGGCCGGCGCAGCCCGACGATGCGGTCGCCGGGGATCGGGTGGCAGCACTCTTCCAGCCGGTAGGCGACGCCGGGTGTCAGCCCGGTGATCGGGATCGCCGCCTGCTGGCCGGCGCGCGCGCTCGCCGCCTTGCTGCCGCGCTTGCCGGCCTTGCCGAGCCCGACGGTCGACCCTGGCAGCACCGCCTCGAGCAGCGCCGCGTCGGTCAGCGTCTGGCGCGCCAATGCGATGTACAGCGCGTTGCGATCGGAAAGCTTGAGCCGCTTCAGCGCTTCGGCAATCGCTGCGTCGTCGAGCGGGCGCTTCAGCCGCGCGACAATTTCGTCGAACAGCTTGCGGCCCATCGCCAGCTGGCCCTCGCGATGCATATTGCGGACGTGGCGGCGCACTGCCGACCGCGCCTTGGCGGTGACGACGAAGCTCTCCCACGCCGGATCAGGGGTGGCGGTCTTCGAGCGCAGAATCTCGACCTGGTCGCCGTTGACCAGCGTGTCGCGCAAGCCGACCGTGCGGCCGTTGATCTTGGCGCCGATGCAGCTGTCGCCGAGCGAGGTGTGCACGGCATAGGCGAAATCGACAGCGGTCGAACCCGCCGGCAGCTGGATCAGTTCGCCCTTGGGGGTGAACGCGAAGACCTGGTCCTGGAACATCGCCATGCGCGTGTGTTCGAGCAGTTCTTCGGGGCTGGCGGCATGGTCGAGAATTTCGAGCAGGTCGCTGATCCACGGGTAGGATTCGCGTGCCGCGGCACCTTCGTCGCCCTGTTTGTAGGCCCAGTGCGCCGCCAGACCGAGTTCGGCTTCGGCGTGCATCGCGGCGTCGCGGATCTGGATTTCGATGCGCATGTTCTCGTTGTGCATCACCGTGGTGTGCAGCGAGCGGTAGCCGTTGCGCTTGGGCGTCGAGATGAAATCCTTGAAGCGCCCCGGCACCATCGGCCAGCGCCGGTGCAGCACGCCGAGCGCGCGGTAGCAGATCGCCGGATCGCCGACGACGACGCGGAACGCCATGACATCGGACAATTGCTCGAAAGCCATGTGGCGGCGCTGCATCTTGCGCCAGATCGAATAGGGCCGCTTTTCGCGCCCGACGACCTCGGCCTCGATACCGGCCTGGCCGAGCAGCATGCGGATGCCGCTCGAAATGCGCTTGACGACATCGCCGCCGCCGGCGCGCAACTGCTCAAGGCGCTTGGAAATCGTGGCATAGGCTTCGGGCTCGAGCTGGCGGAAGCTCAGTTCCTGCAGCTCGTCCATGAAGTCGTACATGCCGATGCGTTCGGCGAGCGGTGCATAGATATC
>CALDHQ010000683.1 GCA_937894055.1 uncultured Polymorphobacter sp. | reverse complement strand
TCCCCCTCACCCCGCTCGCCTGCGGCGAGTCGCCCTCTCCCGCAAGGGGAGAGGGAAGTCAGTGCGTCGCGGCGTCTTCGATGCTGAGCAGGCTGGCGTTGCCGCCGGCGCTGGTGGTGTCGATCGACACGGTGCGTTCGGTGGCAAAGCGCAGCAGATAGTGCGGCCCGCCGGCCTTGAAGCCGGTGCCCGACAAACCTTCGCCGCCGAACGGCTGCGAGCCGACAACAGCGCCGATCATCGAGCGGTTGATGTAGAGGTTGCCGACGCGCGCCAGCGATTGCACGCGCTCCGATGTCGAGGCGATGCGGCTGTGCAGCCCCATCGTCAGCCCGTAGCCGCTGGCGTTGACCGCGGCGATGGTGGCGTCGAGCTGGCCGGCCTTCCACGTCACCACGTGCAGCAGCGGCCCGAACCATTCCGAGGTCATGTCCGAAATCTTGTCGAGGCGGATGGCGGTGGGCGCGACAAAATTGCCTTCCGCCGGCACCTTGATCGTGTGAATCCAGCGCGCCTTCATCGACTGGCGATAGGCTTCCAATTTATCGTACGCCGCCTTGTCGATCACCGGCCCGACATCGGTGCGCGGGTCGCCGGGCGCGCCGACGGTCAGCGTGTCCATCGCGCCGCTGAGCATTTCGAGCGTCTTGTCGGCAATGTCTTCCTGCAACAGCAGCAAGCGCAGCGCCGAACAGCGCTGCCCGGCCGAGCGGAACGCGCTGGTCACGACATCGACGACCACCTGTTCGGGCAGCGCGGTCGAATCGACGATCATCGCGTTGAGCCCGCCGGTTTCGGCAATCAGCGGCACCAGCGGCCGGGTTTCATCGTCGAGCAGGCTGCGCGCGATGGCGCGTGCGGTGCCGGTCGAGCCGGTGAACGCGACGCCCATGACGCGCGCATCGCCGGTGAGCGCCGCGCCCGCTTCGGCGCCACCGATGACGAGTTGCAGCGCGCCGTCGGGAATGCCCGCCTGCTTGGCGAGCGCCACCGCATAAGCCGCCACGCGCGGTGTCTGCGGCGCCGGCTTGGCGACCACGGCATTGCCCGCGACCAGCGCCGCGACGACTTGGCCCACAAAAATCGCCAACGGGAAATTCCACGGCGCGATGCAGGCGAACACGCCGCGGCCCGCCAGATGCAGTTCGTTGCGCTCGCCCGTCGGCCCGGGCAGCGCGATGGTGGCGAAATCGACGCGGGCGCGCGCGGCGTAATAGCGGCAGAAGTCCACAGCCTCGCGCACTTCGGCGATTGAGTCGGGGATGGTCTTTTTGGCCTCGTCGACACACAGCGCCATCAGCTCGTCGCGCTGTGCCTCCATCAAGTCGGCAAGGCGGTCGAGGCAGGCGGCGCGCTCGGCAACCGGTGTCGCGTCCCAGGCCGGAAAGGCGGCGTGCGCGACGCCGATGGCCTTGGCGACCGCTGCGGGGGTGCTGGCCGGCGGCAGCTTGACGCTGGGAACCTTGGTCATGGCGTGAACGATTGCCTCCAGTTGCTGGGCGTCGGCGAGATCGAGGCCGGCGGAATTGATGCGTTCTGCGCCGTACAAATCGGCGGGCAGCGGGATCGACGGATGCGGGGTGATGCCGACCGACAATATCTTCATCGCCGGGTCGGCGAGCAGATCGGCGTCGGAAACATTGGCGTCGGCGAGCTGGTGAACGAAGCTGCTGTTGGCGCCGTTTTCGAGCAGTCGGCGTACCAGATACGCCAGCAGGTCGCGGTGGCCGCCGACGGGGGCATAGCTGCGGCAATGATAGCCCTGCTCGCGCACCATGCGCTCGTACAGCCCCTCGCCCATGCCGTGCAGCCGCTGGAACTCGAAATCGCGGCGGTCACCGGCCCATTCGGCCAAGGTCGCGACAGTCAGCGCGTTGTGCGTCGCGAACGCCGGATAGAGGTTCGGGCTGGCGAGCATCTTCTTCGCGCACGCCAGATAGCTGACATCGGTCGCCGATTTGCGCGTGAACAGCGGATAGTCGGGCAGCCCTTCGACCTGCGTGCGCTTGATCTCGCTGTCCCAATAGGCGCCCTTGACCAGCCGCACCGTCAGCTTGCGCTTCGTGTCGGCGCCGAGCGCCTGCGCCCAGTCGATGACCGCACTGGCGCGCTTGCCGTACGCCTGCGCCGCCATGCCGAAACTGTCCCAGCCGGCGAGTTCGGGCGCGCGCGCCGCGGCACCGATGATGTCGAGCGACATGTCGAGGCGTTCGGTTTCCTCGGCATCGACCGTCAGCCCGATGCCCAGCCCGGCGGCTTGCTTGGCCAGTGCCACGACCATCTCGGTCAGTTCGGGGACGCATTTAGCCGCGTGCGCGGTCTCGTAACGCGGGTGCAATGCCGACAGCTTGACCGAAATCGAATGGCCGATGCGGTTGCTGTGCTTTCCCGTAGCGGCAATCGCGGCGACATAGCTGTCATAATAGCGCGCGCCGTCGGCATAGGTCCGCGCCGCCTCGCCGAGCATGTCGAAGCTCGCGGTAAAGCCGCGGTTTTCGGCGTCATCGGCGCGCGCCAATGCCTCGTCGATGGTCCGGCCCATGACGAAAATCTGCCCCATCATCCGCATCGCCGCACCGACCGCCTGCCGAACGAACGGTTCGCCCGAGCGGGCAATCAGGTTCTTGAGCACCGAAGCACGGCCACCGGCATTGTCACCAACAACCGCGCGCGTCAGCACAAGGCCCCAGGTCGCCGAATTGACCAGCAGCGAGTCCGACTGGCCGGTGTGCGCGCCCCAGTCGGCGCCGCCGATCTTGTCGCGGATCAGCAGGTCGGCGGTATCGGCATCGGGCACGCGCAGGAACGCCTCCGCCAGCGACAGCAGCGCAATCCCCTCCTGCGTGTTGAGGCGGTACTGCTGCAGGAAACGGTTGACCCAGCCCGAGCCCTGCGCGGCACGCAGGTCGGCAATCAGCCCCAGCGCGCGGGCGTTGATACGGTCACGGCTGGCGCTGTCGAGCCGCGCGGCGGGCAGCAACGCACCCAGCACCTGGGTTTCGGGGGCACGGTGAAGGGCACGCATCGCGGCGCGGGCGGCAGTCTGGCTCGTCATGGCGCTGTCATACGACGGGCGCATGTCCACAGCATAGTTGACGCTTACGTTACCTGCGCCGATAAGGCTGCGCTTCGGGCCGCAACGAGCCTGAGTCTTTTTGGGGAAGATCATATGGCACGCAATGCACTCAGCCTGGCTGAATATCAGGCGCTCGTCGGCACCGAAGTCGGCGTTTCCGACTGGATCGAAGTCGATCAGGCGAAGATCAACGCCTTTGCCGATTCGACCGGCGACCACCAGTTCATCCACGTCGACCCCGAGCGCGCCAAGCTGACGCCGTTCGGCACCACCATCGCGCACGGTTATCTGACGCTGTCGCTGCTGCCGGTGATGTCCTACGGCGCGCTGCCCGGCCTCGCGGGCACCAAGATGGGTGTCAACTACGGCCATAACAAAGTGCGCTTCATGGCGCCGGTCAAGTCGGGCAGCAAGGTCCGCGGCCGCTTCAAGCTCGCCAATGTCGAAGTCCGCAAGGACGGCTCGGTGCAGACGACGACCGAAGTCTCGGTCGAAATCGAAGGCAGCGACAAGCCCGCACTGGTCGCCGAATGGCTGACGCTGGCGTACATCTAGCACCTCTCCCCTTGCGGGAGAGGTCGACTCGCCAACGGCGAGCGGGTGAGGGGTTGCAACGCCGCCTCATGTGCTTGCCGCAAGAGAGACGTACCTCACCAGCATCGGCAAATCACCCCTCACCCGCTCAGCTTCGCTGAGTCGACCTCTCCCGCTTGGGCGGGAGGGGCAGAAAAGAAGGACCCGAAAATGGCACGCATCGAACTTCTGACCAAGCCCTACCCGCCCGAATTCGCCGCCGTTGCGGAGAAGGTCACCGCCCCCGGCGCCGAACCGCTGGCGCTGTTCACCTTGCTCGGCAAGTCGATGCGCGCGCTCGAAAAGTTCATGGGCGGCTCGATGGCCGGCCGTGGCCCGCTCGGCATGCGCGACAAGGAAATCGTCATCGACCGCACCGTCGCCAAATGCGGCAACAGCTACGAATGGGGCCTGCACATCAAGCATTTCGCCGCCAAGGCCGAGCTGACCGACGCGCAGGTCAAGTCGCTCGCCGTTGGCCACGGTGATGACGGCAGCTGGAACACTGCGGAGGCGACGCTGATCGCCACCGTCGATGCGCTGCTCGCCAACAAGAAGCTGTCGGACGCCGAATATGCGCGGCTGTCGGCATCGTTCGACGAGGCACAGCGCTTCGAAATCGTCCAGCTGGTCGGTTTCTATCATTCGGTGTCGCTGCTGTGCGGCGCGTTCGCGCTGCCCAACGAAGCCGGCACCGCGACCATTCCGACCGCCTGAACCAAGATTTCCAAGGAGCATTCCCATGCGTGAAGCCGTCATCGTTTCCACCGCGCGCACCCCGATCGGCAAGGCCCATCGCGGCGCGTTCAACGCCACCCCGTCGCCGACGCTCGCCGGCCACTCGATCGCGCACGCCGTCAAGCGTGCCGGCATCGAAGGTGCCGAAGTCGATGACGTCGTCTTCGGTGCCGCGCTCCAGCAGGGCGTCCAGGGCGGCAACATCGCCCGCCTGTCGCTGCTGCGCGCCGGCCTGCCGGTCTCGGTCGCCGGCCAGTCGATGGACCGCCAGTGCGCTTCGGGGCTGATGGCGATTGCCACGGCGGCCAAGCAGATCATCGTCGACGGCATGCAGATCTGCGTCGGCGGCGGCGTCGATTCGATCTCGATGATCATGAACGCCCGCATGAACAACGGTGCCGACCCGGAGCTGGTCGCGATGCACCCGGCCATCCACATGCCGATGCTGCAGACCGCCGAAATCGTCGCCAAGCGCTACAACGTCAGCCGCGACCGCCAGGACGAATACAGCTTCGAATCGCAGATGCGCACCGCTGCCGCGCAGCAGGCCGGCAAGTTCGACGATGAAATCGTGCCGCTGCCGAGCAAGATGGCGATGACCAACAAGGAGACCAAGGAAGTCACCTATCACGACGTCACGCTGACCAAGGACGAAGGCAACCGCCCCGAAACCACGCTGGCCGGCCTGAAGGGCCTGTCGCCGGTCATCGAAGGCGGCTGCATCACGGCCGGCAACGCCAGCCAGCTGTCGGACGCATCGAGCGCCTGCGTGCTGATGGAAGCCGGCGAAGCCGCGCGTCGCGGGCTGAAGCCGCTCGGCGCCTACCGCGGCATGGCGGTCGCCGGCCTCGAACCCGACGAAATGGGCATCGGCCCGGTCTATGCCATTCCCAAGCTACTCAAGCAGCACGGCCTCAAGATCGATGACATCGGCCTGTGGGAACTCAACGAAGCGTTCGCCGTGCAGGTCATCTACTGCGCCGACAAGCTCGGCATCGACCACGCCAAGCTCAACGTCAACGGCGGCGGCATCTCGATCGGCCACCCGTTCGGCATGAGCGGCTCGCGCCTGACCGGCCATGCGCTGATCGAAGGCAAGCGCCGTGGGGTGAAGTATGTGGTCGTCACCATGTGTGTTGGTGGCGGGATGGGTGCTGCTGGACTTTTCGAGGTCCTTTAGCGACCCAGTTTCACAATTGACCGTCACTCTCCCTCCCCCTTGCGGGGAGGGCGACTCGGTGCCTTCGCCGAGCGGGGTGGGGGTGTCCACGTTGACCGCACCTCGACGCCGCAACCAGCCGCCCCCCACCCCGCTCGCGGCAAGCGCCACGAGTCGCCCTCCCCGCAAGGGGGAGGGGGCAAGCCCGTCCCAACACATCTTGCGCCAATCGGTGCATCCCGCTAGGGCAATCCGCGTCCGGGGGCGGCACACGACCAGACTAGGCACCCTTGGGCCCGCAGCACCTTCGCTGCACGCCAATCCAAAGGGAAGTCCCTCGATGAAGATCAAGATTATTGCCGCCGCGCTGCTCGGCGCCGCCACGCTCGCGCTCAGCCCGGTCAACGCCCAGACTGCCGCCGCAGCCCCCGCGGCAGCAGCCGCCGCAAAGCCGCTTACCGCCGCCGACCTCGAAGCCTTGCGCGTCGAACTGCGTTCGTCGAAGAAGCAGCTCACCGCCGAAGCGCTGACGCTGACCGACGCTCAGGCCACCAAATTCTGGCCCGTCTACGACCAGTTCATTGCCGAACTGACGCATATCCATGACACCAAATATCAGCTGATCGCCGAATATGTGAACAACTACGGCAAGTTCGACGACAAGATGGCGCTCGATTACACCAACCGCATGGTCGACATGGACATCAAGGCCGCGCAGCTGCGTGCCAAATATGTGCCCATCTTCAACCGCGCCGTCCCCGGCATTGTCGTCGCTACCTTCTTCCAGATTGAACGCCGCCTGCAGATGGTCGTCGACCTCAAGCTGGCGACACAGCTGCCGATCCTGCAGCTCCAGTCGCAAGTCACGCAGTAAGAGCTCTGGCCCTCGCCCGCCCCGGCGGGCGGGGATCTAACCCCATAATGCGCGTTCGGGCGGCGACATTTCGCCGCCCGAAAACGCGATGCCCGCCGGCCGGTCCTCGATCAGCAGCGGCCCGTCGAGATCGACGAACTGGCTCTGCATCCCGACATAGAATGCCGGCGCGACGCCGAGCGATGTCGACAGCATGCACCCCGTCATGATGCCAATCCCGCGCAGCGTCGCGGCGTGCGCCAGCGCATGCCCCTCGGTCAGCCCGCCGGCCTTGTCGAGCTTGATATTGATGAAGCGGTAGCGGCCGATGACGACGTCGAGGCTGGCGCGGTCATGGACGCTTTCGTCGGCGCACAGCGGCACCGCCGACTTCACCCCGTCGAGCAATGCATCCTGTCCATGCGGCACCGGCTGCTCGACGAGTTCGACGCGCAATCCCGCCATCGCGTGCGACAGCGCCTCGATATCCTGGTCGCCCCAGGCTTCATTGGCATCGACGACCAGCCGCGCATGCGGCGCGCCGCGCCGGACGGCAGCGACGCGCTCGACATCGCCCTCCCCCGACAGTTTCAGTTTGAGCAATTCATAACCGCCCGCCGCGCGCGCCGCCGCCTCCATGACGCCGGGCTCGCCAAGGCTGATGGTGTAAGCGGTGAGCAGCGGCCGCGGCTGCGGCAAGCGCAGCGTCTGCCACACCGGCACCCCCGACGCCTTCGCCTCCAGGTCCCACAGCGCCGCATCGACCGCGTTGCGCGCCGCCCCCGGCGGCATCAGCGTCAACAAGTCGGCCCGCGACGCGCCGGCGGCCACCACATCGACCTGCGCCGCGACCGCCGCCGCCACGCTCTCGGCAGTCTCGCCACGGTAATAGATCGCCGTCGCCTCGCCGCGCCCGCGCAAACGGCCATCAACAATTTCCGCCACCACGACATCGACATGCGTCTTGGCGCCGCGCGAAATGGTGAAGGCGCCGCGCACCGGAAAACGTTCGATGCGCACGGAAAG